>CALMIT010000304.1 GCA_937864255.1 uncultured Saprospiraceae bacterium | reverse complement strand
ACCTGCGCGATTGTATCCGAGCTTGAGTCGGCGCTGAATCATCGAGGTACTGCCGTGCTGGCTTTGCACGACCAGCCGCGCCGCGTCTTCCAGCATATCGTCCAAATCGGCAAGCGAAACATCTCTGCCGTTGAGCGTTTCTTCCTCTCCGACATATTCCGGCAGCAAAAATGGTTCGGGAAAGCCGCGTTGTTTACCAATAAAACCTACCACTCTTTCCACTTCCGGCGTATCCACAAAGGCACTCTGGATGCGCACCATGCTGCCGCTGCCTCCCACCGAAAGCAGCATATCGCCCCGCCCTACAAGCTGGTCGGCGCCGCCCGCATCCAGGATGGTACGGGAGTCCACTTTTGCGCTCACTTTGAAAGCGATACGTGCGGGAAAGTTTGCTTTTATAACGCCGGTGATGATATTGACCGAAGGCCGCTGGGTAGCAATGATTAGGTGAATGCCCCCCGCCCGCGACAACTGCGCAAGCCGCCCAATAGGCAGTTCTATCTCTTTGCCCGCCGTCATAATCAGGTCGGCAAATTCGTCAATAACCAGCACGATAAAAGGCAAAAAACGATGCCCTTTGTTGGGATTCAACCTGCGGGCTACAAACTTTTCATTATATTCTTTAATGTTGCGTGCCTGCGCTTGTTTGAGCAGATCGTAGCGCTGCTCCATTTCAATGGTCAGCGCATTGAGCGTATAAATCACTTTGTTGGTTTCGGTAGTGATCGGCTCGTCAGCGCCCGGCAAAAAAGTGAGGAAATGGGTTTCCAATTGCGTGTAAGGATACAACTCCACTTTTTTGGGGTCTATCATCACAAATTTCAACTGCGAGGGGTGTTTTTTATAAAGCAGCGAAACCAAAATGGCATTGATACCGACCGACTTCCCCTGCCCCGTAGCGCCGGCGATAAGCAGGTGAGGCATTTTTGCCAAATCCGCTACGAATACCTCGTTGGCAATCGTTTTACCGAGCGCAATGGGCAAATCCATCTTTGCGCGGCGAAATTTATCAGAAGCCAGCAATTCTTTGAGCGATACGATCTGGCGGTTTTTATTAGGCACTTCTATACCTATAGTGCCTCTGCCGGGAATGGGCGCAATGATACGAATGCCCAAAGCTGAAAGACTGAGTGCAATGTCGTCCTCCAAATTTTTTATCCTGGAAATACGTACGCCGGCGGCAGGCACGATTTCGTACAAAGTCACCGTCGGCCCGATGGTAGCGCGTATTTTGGTAATTTCTATTTTATAATTGAGCAGCGTCTCTATGATCTGATCTTTATTGGCTTCCAGTTCGGCGCGGTCTATTTCTACTTTTTCCTCCTCATAATCTTCCAACAATTGCAAAATTGGATATTCATAAGAAGAAAGTTCCAAAGTAGGATCGTAGGGTTCCGAATGCGACTCGTTTTGCTCCTGAATATCGGGAGCGGAAGTCGGCAGGGGAGCCAAATCCGAATCTTCGGACAAGTGCGAGGATGCCGGCGTTTCGATTTCCAACTCTGTGCCTGAAGAAACCGGCGTGGCAGGATTTTCGGACGCATTGCCTTCCAATTCGAAAGACAGTTGGTTAATTTTGGCTGCTTCTTTTTCTTCGGCGGGCAATTGTGCGGTCGAAGGTTTCAGCGAGGTGACAGGCCGCTCCGACTCAAAAGAAGGTCTTCTTTGCCGGTAGCGTTTATTGAGCAGGTCGCTAAACCAGATTTTGGTTTCTTCCCAGGCGCTGTCGGGCGTCATATCGTTAAAATTCGGGTTGAAATTCCAGACGATGATTCCCAAAAACAAAAAAAGAAAAAGGAAAATCATTCCGATGGTGCCTACGAAGTTTTCAAGCCAGCGGCTCATGCTGTCGCCAAATGCGCCGCCCCACGGAAATTCAGCTCCGCGCGTCACAAACTCGAGAAAAACAGAAGAGAGAATCAGCAGGAAAAAAGCATTTCTGAATACCCTGATTTTTTTATAAAGACTCTCCCTGCGTACGAGCGCCCAGCCGGCAGTAGCCAGCAGGAAAATGAACAAAAATGAAGGCAAGCCAAAGCCCCAGTAAAAAAACATATTGGAAACGATGGCGCCCAGACGCCCCAGCCAGTTGGCCATTTCGATATCGCCCTGCAACAAAAGTCCCCACGAAAAGCGCAAAACCCGATCCTGATCAATATACCAGGTGAAAAGGTAAGAACTGAAAGCAATGAAGAGATAAAGTGCCAGAAAAAGGCACAACACACCCAACAACTTGGGAATGCGCTCGTCATTGATACCCAGTTTGAATGAAAGTTGTCCTTTGTTTTTTCGTGAGGCCATGGGTCTTTTGTGCAGTTTTCGGATAGAAGGGCAAAATTACTTAATATAGCTTGTAAAAGTTTAAAAAGGTTTACGATACTTTTCGATGTAGTATTTTAATCATTGATTTTCAACGATTTGAAAGAAATAAAAATATAGGCTGCCACAGACTGCCGTGTGCAAAAAATCATTACAAATAATTTTAAAAAACCAGAGCCGGCCGTGTGAATTGCCTTACTTTTGATTTGAAAATCAATTACAGCAAGCCCCATAATGCAAACCGCGCTACTCATATTGCTCGCCATTCTTCCGGGCATCGGCATTTGCTACTACATTATCAAAGCCGACAAACACGAGCCGGAAGACAAAGTGAACCTGCTCATCGCTTTTGTCATCGGCGCCGCCATCACCTATCCGGGCTTAAAACTGGAAGCCTGGGGCGCGGGTACGGGACTGGATGATCCTTCCAGCATCTGGAAAACTTTTTTGCTTTCCTTCGGCGTGGTCGCACTCACGGAGGAAACGCTAAAAATGCTGGCGCTGCTCGGATACGCTTTTCCGCGACGGTTTTTTAATGAACCTATGGACGGAATTGTGTACGCCGTCATGATTGGGATGGGATTCGCTACAGTGGAAAATCTGCTTTACGCCAGCCAGATGGAATTGCCCACGATGCTGGTGCGCGCTTTTACCTCTGTGCCGGCACACGCGGCTTTCGCGGTCATTATCGGCTATTTTACGGGCTTGGCCAAGTTTGATCCGGCGCGAAAATGGAAATACTTTTTTCGGGGAATTCTTTTTGCCGTGCTGTTTCACGGAGCCTACGATTTTTTTATTCTTTTGGAAATTTATGAAGGTCTGGCCGGACTCGCTCTGGTCGGTTTGATTATTTCCATACGCTATTCTCAAAAATTGATAGCATTACACCAAAATAGTTCTCCTTTCGAAATTTTAAAAAAAGAGGAAAAGGAATAATGTGTTGATGTGAGGATGTGATAATGTGGTAATGTGCTGATGTGAGGATGGGTTAAATAGATTGGCGAGTCTGAAGTCTCTTATCTCAAAATCTAAAATCTCTTAAAGGTTATGATAAAAAGGATTGTGAAAATGACTTTTGAGGAAGAAAAAGTCGGGGATTTTTTAAACGTATTTGCCGAAAGTAAAAGTGCTATTCGCCATTTTCCGGGTTGCCGCCATCTGGAACTCTGGCGCGATCGCAGCCGGCGTAATATTTTTTTTACTTATAGTTTTTGGGAATCGGAAACTGCGCTGGAAAATTATCGCAATTCCGAACTTTTCAAAAATACATGGAGCCGTACGAAAGTACTCTTTGCCGCAAAACCGGAGGCCTGGAGCGTGGAGGGTCTGGAATATCTCCCCTGAATCTTTTCATTCGGCTTGAGTTTCTTCTCCGGACGCTTTACGGGCTGCTTTTCTCCTGGCTACTACGCCGCGTATCCAGTTGGGTAAAATGACCGCGCCCGCCAAAAGGTAAGCGTAATACGTCAGCAAGCGCCATACAAAAGCGATGATCGCCGCAATGCCGATGGGTACAAAATCTTTTAAAAAGCCACCGAAAACGGCTTCTATAAAACCGGCGCCGCCCGGCGTCGGGCTAAACGCAATCAGCACAAACATCGCTTTCTGACGCGCATACAACATCAGTTGATTAAAAAATTCCAGCGAGGTGTCGGGTACGAAAGCGATAATCAGCCAGTTGACCAAAATAAACCTGAAACTCCAGGCCACCGCCGTACTCAGAAATGCCGCCAGGTGATAACGCTTGTTTTGGCGCTTCAACTGCCCGGAGGTAAGTATCATATTTTCGCCCATTTCTACCGCACTGCGCCTGTATTTTTTCAAAAAACTGATCTTCGTAAACCACACCATGATGCGCTTCATCTGTCCCGGATTGATAAACAGTCCGTAGTAAAAAGCAAAGCCGTAAGTAGCCATCAACAGGTAAAAAATCCAGAAAGAAACGCCCCAGGCATTCAGGCTGCCGAAGCCGCCCATGGAAGGATGTATCACACCAAAACCCAACAAGCCGATCAGCAGGGGTAAAAAGAGAATAAAAAAAAGCGTGTCCAAAACTACGGTGTAAAGGACGATGGTCGCGGTTTTGGCCGTTGACAGTTTTTCCTGCGTGAGTACAAACAAAGCCACCGCCGAACCGCCCAGGCTGGTGGGCGACACCGCCGAACTAAATTCCCAAATGAAAATCAGCTCGATACATTTTTTCCAGCTAAATTCTCCGTCCGATAGCAGGCGCAGCCGGTACGCGTAAGCCAGGTGCCGCACGACAAGAAAAAAAACAGAAGCGCCTATCCAGAAAAAAGTATGGTACGTCCAGCGTATTTTGGCAAATTCGACAGGATCAAACTGGCTCCAAAGCAGGTAGATGACCACGCCCACACCCAGCAGAACCGGCAGTATAATTCTCGAAAGCCTCACTGACTCGAGCACTTCGCGGTGTTGTTTATCAAAATTTTCGGACTCTTTACTACTCACTTTTACCAGATAGAATTAAACGGGTGAATGTACGGCAATTCCGGGCTTCCAAAATGAATTCAAATCAAAACCAAGCCGCCTTTTTTAAAAAATTATACTTTATAAGTCAGTTCCAGTTCGGGCGTAACGGGATGCGACTGGCAGGTCAGAATGTAGCCTTCGGCCACTTCTTCTTCATCCAGCGCCAGACAAACATCCATTTCCACTTTTCCCGAAATCAGTTTTGCCATACAGGTAGAACAGGAACCCGAAGTGCAGGAATAAGGCGGGTCGTAACCGGCTTCCATCAGCGCTTGCAGAATGGTTTTTTCTTTTGAAATATCGAGTTGAATAAGCTGACCGTCGAGATGTATTTTGGCTTTTGCACTAACGCCGCCCGGTGCTGAGGGCGTGACAACCGACGCAGTATCCGCCGAAGTAAAATATTCGATGTGAATTTTTTTCGGGTCTGTATTCAAAGTTTTCAGGTAGTCTTTCACCGAAGCTATCATCGGTCCGGGGCCGCAGATAAAATACTCGCAGTCTTTCCACCGCGCCGGATTTTCTTCCAAAAATATACGCACCGAATCCGGAGTGATGCGCCCCGTTTTTCCCTGCCACTGTATCACCGGTTTTTTAAACAAACCCGTCAGTCCGCCTGCCTTTTCCTTAGCCGGCTGGCTGATAATGTGGCTCACTTTCAATTGTCCTTCGTACCGTTTTTCAAGCAGATCCAACTGATTTTTAAAAATGATCTCGCTTTCGTGGCGGCTGCCGG
>CALMIT010000303.1 GCA_937864255.1 uncultured Saprospiraceae bacterium | reverse complement strand
GGTGGTGGAAGGTCAGAAAATCGGCAATAAACTGGGCTTCCCGACTGCCAATCTGAGGGTGAAAGACCAGGCAAAACTGGTGCCGCCCGACGGCATTTATGCGGCTTATGCAATTCACAACAAAAAACGTTACCGGGCGATGTTGTATATCGGCAGTCGCCCGACTTTGAAAAAATATCCGCAGCAAACCATCGAAGTCAATCTTTTTGATTTCGACCTCGATATTTACGGCGAAACCTTGCAGGTGGAACTGGTGGATTTTTTAAGAAAAGACATCACTTTTGAAAACCTGGAAGATCTGCGGGAAGAACTGAAAAAAGATAAAATCAGGACTTTTAACATCCTCGAAAACGCCGTAAAAGAAGAGCAAAAACTCTCCACCCGCGCCATTCCCACTGCCTGCATTGTCATTTTGAATTTTAATGGGAAACATTTTTTAAAGCAGTTTTTGCCCTCTGTGCTGGGCACTTCTTACCGGCAAATCAGGGTTTGTGTGGCGGACAATGCGTCCACCGACGATTCGGTTGAGTTTTTAAAAATGTATTACCCGAACGTACAGCTAATCGAACTGGAAAAAAACTTTGGTTTTGCGGAAGGTTACAACCAGGCACTGTCAAAAATTGAAGACGAGGTAGAATATTTTGTGCTGCTGAATTCGGACGTGGAAGTGACGCCCGGCTGGCTCGATCCGATCATCGAATGCCTCGAAAACGACAGGGACGTGGCAGCCTGCCAGCCTAAAATTCTCGCTTACAACGAAAAAGAAAAATTTGAATACGCCGGTGCGGCGGGCGGCTGGATGGACCGGCTCGGCTACCCTTTTTGCCGCGGCCGGGTGCTCAATCTGACCGAAAAAGACGAGGGACAATACGACGACAGTGCAGAAATTTTTTGGGCGAGCGGCGCGGCGATGATCATTCGTTCCAAATTATTCAAAAGTATCGGCGGATTTGACAAAGACTATTTTGCGCACATGGAAGAAATAGACCTCTGCTGGCGGCTTAAAAAAGCGGGGTTCAAAATCATGGTTTGCCCGCAGTCCGTGGTTTATCACTTCGGCGGCGGCACGCTGAATTACAACACGCCGCGCAAGGCTTATCTGAATTTCAGAAACAGCTTGTTCACCCTTTTCAAAAATGAAAAAAAACGCAATCTGCTCTGGCTCCTGCCAGTGCGACTGGTGCTGGACGGACTGGCGGCGCTACTTTTTTTGACCGAAGGCAAGACCGATCACATCGCGGCTATCTTGCGGGCGCATTTTCGTTTTTACCTCTCCATCCCGTTTTTGCTGGAAAAGCGCCGGCGAAACGCGCGCTACATTTTGCGCAACCGCATCGGCAAAAAGTGGAATACAAAAGGAGTTTTCAGAGGCAGCATGGTTTGGAGTTTTTATATGTTGAATAAAAAAACCTTTCAAAAGATCGTGGAAAAATGAAGACCAGATTGGAAATAATTTACGAAGACAAAGCCATCGTGGTCGTCAGCAAGCCGCCATTTTTGCGCAGCATACCCGATCGCTACGCGCCGGATCTGCCTAATGTTTTTCATCAGTTGCAGGCGATTTATGATGAAATTTTCGTCGTACACCGGCTTGATAAAAATACCAGCGGACTACTCGTATTTGCAAAAACGGAACCGGCGCACCGGCTGCTTCCCATTCAGTTGGAAAATCGCGTGGCGGAAAAATCTTCCCTGCCCCTCCTCGAAGGAAACCTCGACCCCGCCGAAGGCGTGATTGACAAACCCATCGGTCCGCACCCGCGCATTCCCAATCGTATGATCATTGCACCGAAAGGCAAACCTTCAAAAACCACTTACCGGGCGGTGAAATTTTATAAAAAGTTCACCCTCGCAGAAGCAAAAATAGAAACCGGCCGCACCCACCAAATCCGCGTACATTTTGAAAGTATCGGCTACCCGCTGGCGGTGGACGAAATATACGGACGCCGCAAGGAAATTTTTTTTAACGACATAAAACAAGGTAAAATAAGTCTCGGCAAAGAAGCCGAGCCGCGTCCGCTGCTCGCCCGCACCGCGCTACACGCTTTCCGGCTCAAAATCCAGCACCCGGTCACCGGCATGATGATGGAATGGGAAGCGCCACTGCCCAAAGATTTCAAAGCATTGGTCAACCAACTGGATCGCTGGGGAAATTAAGTTTTGACGCGGAAATCTTTAAAAGCACCTTTATTTTCTATTTTTGCGCTCAATTCTAAACTATGCAGAAAATGAGTTCGACCGCAACCGAAACTTCCACCATCCTTGATTTTCAATATTGGCGCGAGCAATTGCCCGCATTGAAAAATCAATACCAATCCGCCAAACCTTACCCGCACATCCAACTCGAAAATTTCCTGGAAGAATGGGCGGCTGAAAAGGCCATGCGCGATTTTCCGGACGTGAAAGACGCCGGCTGGATTCATTACCTCCACGTCAACGAAAAAAAACACGGGCTGAATAAAATGGAATTGCTTCCGCCATTCATTCAGGAAGTAATTCGCGAATTAAATAGTGAAGAATTTGTAGCCTGGCTGAGCGAACTGACGGGCATAAAAAACCTGATGCCCGACGACTCGCTCGAAGGCGGCGGGCTGCACCAAAGCAAACGGGGCGGGTTTTTGAATATTCACGCGGATTTTACGGTGCATCCGCATAAGCGCAACTGGCGGAGACGGGTAAATTTGCTGGTGTATTTAAACGAAAACTGGCAGCCCGAATACCGCGGAGAACTGGAACTCTGGGAGCGCGACATGAGCGCCTGTGCGCAAAAAATCCTGCCCGTTTTTAATCGCGCCGCCATTTTTAATACCGATGAGGATTCGTATCACGGGCTGCCCGACCCCATTCAGTGTCCTGAAAATATGACCCGCAAATCCATCGCGCTTTATTACTTCACCGAAGAAAAAGAAATGCCGAAAAAGCGGGCAACCAACTACCGCGCACGCCCCGGCGACGGCGTCAAAAGCTTTTTCATCTGGGCAGACAAAACGGCGGTGGGTATTTATAGTTCGCTGAAAGGAGCGCTGGGTATCAATGACGATTTTGTGAGTAAACTGCTCAATTTTTTCAACAGGAAAAAATAAAAACCGGGCGACACACATGCCAAAACCACTCAAATACAGCCTGCTCATCGGGCTGATCGGCGCGATTTTTTACATTCCGTTTTTGGGCGGCGTACATTTATTTGACTGGGACGAGATCAATTTTGCAGAAATCAGCCGCGAGATGGTTTTGCTCAAAGAATACCTGCGGGTGTACGTGGACTTCAAACCCTTTTGGGAAAAACCGCCGCTGTTTTTCTGGCTCCAATCGTCTGCCATGCAAATCTTCGGAACGAATGAATTTGCAGCGCGTTTTCCCAACGCGATTTGCGGCATTTTGACCCTCATCGTGCTTTTCAACATCGGCAGAAAATTATATGACACACGCTTTGGACTGCTGTGGGCTTTGGTATACTTCGGTTCGGTTTTACCCTTTTTATACTTCAAATCAGGCATCATTGACCCCTGGTTCAATTTGTTCATTTTCAGTGGTTTGTATGTTTTTATACTCGGTTATTGGAAAAAAGAAAAGGCAGAAAATATCTCGTTGAAATATTCACACTGGTTTTATTTTTTGGTAGCGGGGCTG
>CALMIT010000302.1 GCA_937864255.1 uncultured Saprospiraceae bacterium | reverse complement strand
GCTTTTGAAAAAGAAGCGGATCGTGTAGCGGACCGGGTGGTCAATCAGCGTACAGCGGAAAATTTGGTACAGTCAAAAGAAGAAGATTGTGTACAATGTCTGGATGAAAAAGAAAAAGAAGAAAAAGTACAAAAACAAGCCGAGGAAGAAGAACCCGTGCAGATGCAAACCGAAGAAGAAGAGGAAAAAATTCAAACAAAAAGTGAAGCTTCTGATGCGGGTAGCGTAAAGCCGGAAATAGCTCAAAATATAAATAATAGCAAAGGCGGTGGAGAGAGTCTTTCGCCGGGCGTTCGTCCGGAACTGGAAACAGCCATAGGCGCAGATTTTTCCGGGGTGAAAATCCACAGAGACAAAAATGCGGCGGAACTCAATGATGCCATCGGAGCGCAGGCTTTCACCACCGGCGAGGATATTTATTTCAACGAAGGAAAATATCGCCCCGAAACAAGTACCGGCAAGCATTTGCTGGCACATGAACTGACGCACGTCGTACAACAAAACGCCGGTTTAAAACAACCTGACATTCAAAAACAACCCGCTCCGCCCCCCACCTGGGCAGATAAAGTGAAGAGTGCTCACGACAAAATTGACGCGGGTAAAATTTCTGCCGCCGAAGCAGAATTTCTCAACTTATTCAAAGAAGCCGTGCCCGATAGTGGTTTTGAAAAAATAAACATTATGCAAGGCTCGGAAAAAACTCCTGCCGTATTGAAGCCGGGATTAAATCTGGACGTCCCCAAAACAGATCACGCAGGCAACGCCGGTTTTTTATTGCCGGACGGCACTTATACCGCGAAGTTACCTGTTACCATAAACCAGACGCCGCCGCCTTCGGTGATTGTGTTGGGGCGACACGCTTTTATGCGGGCTTCCCCGCTCAACACGCTGGCAACTTTTATTCACGAAAAGACTCATTTTTTGCACCAGCAAACCAGCGTAGAAATATTAAAAAAATGGAGAAAAAGCCTCTCCGATAAAGATAAAAAGCGCCTGCTGGAAAAAGGCGAAGGCTCCGAGATGATGAAAAATGAATTTATCGGCTGGATACAAAATCTGGCGGTGAAGAAGAAGCTTCCAACGCCCGACTATGCCATGGCGATCAATTCCGCTGACGGAGCCGGGCACACGGGCAATACCGAAATTCTGAGTGCGCTGGAGGGTTTTATGGGTACGTTTCATTTGACTGACCCTGCTAATCCGCCAGCTTTTTTGATGTCCGAATTGACCCACTATCCCCTGGATACAGGTTATTGGAAAGGTGCGCCCGAATCTATTAAAACCTATTATTTAGACCGCCTTTTTGATTATTATTGTCATAAAATTTCGGAGGCACACAGGCTGGCTTTTGATGTTTTTATTGCCGGTAAAAAATCTTCGCAAAAAGACCCGTCGGATTTCCTGGATGCGCTGGGCGGTTTTAAATCTAAAAAATGTAAAAAGCCGAAAGGCAAAAATTGACCTATTATTAAAATTTACAACCATGTACTCCTACACCTACGGCGGAAAAAAAGGCCGCAAATTTAATCTCAAAGTAGCCGAAGACCGCATTGCTGTGCGCACGCGTAATGCCCGTAAACTGAAAGACGCCGTTCACTCCGAATCGGGCAAGGAAATGCTCGGAAATTTTGACGTCGAAGCAAATTTCCCGGAAGCGGATGTGAGCGTTTTGCAAACCAAAGACGACGTAGCGGATAAAGAAAACATGCGCGACGAGGCGCGTTCTATTTTGAAAAAAGAGCCCGAACTGCGTTTTGCCGGCCGCGTATTGGTGGACGAAAACTCGCAATCGCCGGTTTTGTACACCGAAAATTTGTTTATACAATTCAAAGAATCGGTGTCGGCGGACAGGTGTGAAGAGATTTTGAAAAAATTGATTTGAAAATAAAAAGCAAACCGCCCTTTGCGCCCAATGCTTACTTTGTCAGCGCGCCGGAAGGCACCGGATTGGACGTTTTTGCGCTCTCCGAGCAAATTCTGGATATGGACGAAGTCGAACTTTGTCACCCCGAACTGGTGCGCCAGCGCTCCTCGAAAGGTATTC
>CALMIT010000301.1 GCA_937864255.1 uncultured Saprospiraceae bacterium | reverse complement strand
CAGTGGCCAGCACCATGAGCCCGGGTATTCGTGTAGATGCCAAAACCATCCGCTAATTTTTTGGCATTCTGAAGAAAGAAAACGTTGGATGTTGAATTTTTTTAAATCAATTATCAATGAAAAAATCAGAAAAAGGAACCGTGATTGAAGCGTTGAAAGAGAAATTCGAGAACTCTTCGTTTTTCTACCTTACCGATGCTTCTACCATGACGGTTGATCAGGTTAATAAACTGCGCCGGGTCTGCTTTGAAAAAGGTGTTGAAATGACTGTCATTAAAAACACCCTGGCAAAAAAAGCAATGGAAGATGCCGCTCCGGAAAAAAACTACATTGCGCTTTTTGATTCATTGAAAGGACCAACTGCGGTAATGTTTACCGACGTGGCCAATGTGCCTGCCCGCCTGATAAAAGAATTCAGAAAAGGCGGCGGCGAACGCCCGCTTATCAAGGCTGCTTATATTGACAGCGCAGTTTTTGTCGGCGATGATCAATTGGATACACTGACAAAACTCAAGTCGAAAGAAGAGCTTTTGGGCGAACTCATCGGCTTACTCCAATCTCCTGCGAAAAATGTGGTTGGCGCACTCAAATCCGGTGGCAACACCATCATGGGTTTGCTTAAAACATTGGAAGAAAGGGGATAATTTATTCGGAATGGATCGCCTAAAGTGCGTTCCGTTCGAAAATGCAAATTTGGCTTCCAAGTCATTGCACTTTCGCAATATTCTTTAATTTTTTGAAAAAACTTAAAAATCTATCAAAATGGCAGATTTGAAAGCAATGGCAGAACAATTGGTTAACCTGACTGTAAAAGAGGTTAACGAGCTTGCCGCAATTTTAAAAGATGAGTATGGTATCGAACCAGCAGCAGCTGCAGTAGCAATGGCAGCTCCGGCCGGCGGCGGCGACGCACCGGCAGCAGCAGCTGAAAAAACTGAGTTTGATGTAGTTCTTACTTCCGGCGGTGCTGCGAAACTTGCAGTGGTTAAAGAGGTGAAAAACTTGCTCAATCTTGGACTGAAAGAAGCTAAAGATTTGGTTGACGGAGCTCCGGCTGTCGTGAAACAAGGCGTTTCTAAAGAAGAAGCTGAGTCTATCAAATCCGTTTTGGAAGGCGCTGGCGCACAAGTGGAGATAAAGTAAGTAGCTCACCCCGTTTAAGCCCTTTGGGTTTAAAATCAAGTTGAATTAGAACTTAATCGAAACTCAGCGTTTATTGATTATTTCTTTTTCAGACACTTAGCTACTCATTTTATCCAAACTTGCACAGAACCATGCCTGTACAAAGGCTTTTTTTAGCATTTAAATACAACAAAAAGGCTTAGCCGGCAGTAATGCACAAACCGGCTAAGCCTATTGTCGTATCTGTATGCTTTTGGTAAATTTTTCTATAAACGTACTTTGCGCTTCAAAACAACGCGATAGATTATTTACTGAAATGTTGAAAATTTCTTTCGATCTCAATAAAATCGTCTAATCAAATGGCAATTAACGGCAAAGTTCAAAGAACAGAAACCGGGAGAATTAACTTCGGTAAGATTAAATTGCCGGAGTACACTCCAGACCTCCTCGAGATACAACTAAAATCATTCCAAGAGTTTTTCCAGTTAGAAACTACTCCTGAAAACCGGATTAATGAAGGCTTGTATAAAGTGTTTCAGGAAAACTTTCCTATCACTGATGCGCGGAACATTTTCGTACTCGAATTCCTCGATTACTTTATTGACCCGCCGCGTTACACCATCGAAGAATGTGTGCACAGAGGACTGACTTACAGCGTGCCGCTAAAAGCAAAATTGCGTCTCTCGTGCAACGACGAAGAACACATTGATTTCAAAACCATCGTTCAGGATGTGTTTTTAGGCAACATTCCTTACATGACGCCCAAAGGTACTTTCGTGATCAATGGTGCTGAAAGGGTAGTGGTTTCTCAGCTTCACCGTTCGCCGGGTGTGTTTTTCGGCGAAAGTGTGCACCCGAACGGAACCAAGATTTTTTCTGCCAGGGTAATTCCTTTCAAAGGCGCCTGGATGGAATTTGCTACGGATATCAATACGGTGATGTACGCTTACATTGACCGTAAAAAGAAATTCCCGGTGACTACGCTCCTCAGAGCCATCGGTTATGACAGCGATAAAGAAATTCTGAACATCTTCGGACTTGCTGACGAAATTTCGGCGACCAGAGATGCTTTGGAAGCTGCCATCGGAAGAAAACTCGCCGCGCGTGTATTGAGAGCCTGGACGGAAGATTTTGTGGACGAAGATACCGGCGAGGTAGTGACCATCGAGCGTAACGAGATCATTCTCGAGCGCGACGTGGTTTTGGACGAGGAAAACATTGAATACATTTTGGAGGCTGAAGTCGAGACGGTGATTTTGCAAAGAGAGGACGTGGAAGAAGACTTCTCCATTATTTATAATACGCTTCAAAAAGACCCTTCCAGCTCCGAGTTGGAAGCGGTGACTCATATTTACCGCCAATTGCGCGGTACTGA
>CALMIT010000300.1 GCA_937864255.1 uncultured Saprospiraceae bacterium | reverse complement strand
GAGGAAATTCTGTGCGGGTACAGTTTAACTTGCCGGTCAGATTTAAGTTAGAGTAAAAACATTATGTGATAAAAACAAAAGAGAGAGCCGCCTGTGTAACACAGGCGGCTCTCTCTTTTTAAAGCAGTGGTTTTGATTTTCATTTGCCCACCACAATATGACTTTTCCTCATCTTTCAGAAAGATTCAGATAACAATTTAAGGCACTTGATTTCAAAACTTTTAAACTATAAACCATGCTCTATTCAAATTTTGCTCTTTCCGGATCTGTTTTATTGCTATTCTTTTTAGGTATTGTGTTCATGCTTATTTCCATTATCCTTGTTTTTCGATGGACAATTGATAAAAAGGCTGTGAAACAACAAGCAGAAAAATCTGATAGGAAATTTGTACTCAGAAACAGGACAAAAAATCCTGGGGCCGATATTTTTCGATTGAGAAGTACTTTTTTCAAAATTGGACTCGCTGTTTCGCTTTTTATGGTACTTCTTGCATTTAATTGGGCAGTGGATTATGATGAAAATTCTATCATTTTAGAGAATGCACTTGAAATGTCTGCGGAAATAGAAATTACAACTCCCCGCACGAAAAGCCTTTCAACGCTTCCGCCACCACCGATAGTAAAAAAACTTCACTTGGAGGAGTTTGTGGTAGAAGACCTGCCGAGTTTGAATATCGTAGATAAAGCGGAAAAAAGAGAAATAAGCGATGTTGACCGTCCTTCTGGTATTTATTCTGCACCACCCTTGCCTGAGGTACAAAAACAGGAAATAGGAATTATTGAAATCTTCAAAGTGGTGGAAGAAATGCCACGATTCCCTGGCTGTGATAATGAGCCGGGCGATGCAAAAGCGAAAGAACAATGCGCGCAGAAAAAGATGCTTGAGTTTATTTATAAAAACATAAAATATCCTGCAATTGCACGCGAAAATGGGGTGGAGGGAACAGTAGTGGTGACTTTTGTAGTCGAAAAAGACGGTTCCATATCAGATGCCAAAACGTTGAGAGACATTGGTGCACAGTGCGGCGAAGAAGCACTGCGAATTGTAAAAATGATGCCCAAATGGACACCCGGCAAACAAAGAGGAAATTCTGTGCGGGTACAGTTTAACTTGCCGGTCAGATTTAAGTTAGAGTAGGAAAAATTTATGGAAAGATTATTTAACGAGAGCGGGGCTTCCGGTTAAACCGGAAGCCCCGCTCTCGTTTCTTTGATTGTTTGACTAGCTTACGGGACTTTTGTCTCTCATTTTTTCTTTATATTTTAAAAGCTGTCGCCTCAGCGCTTCTACGGCAGCATCAATAGCAACTTCAAAGGTTTTGTCAGAGTCTTTAGCGATTAAAATTTCACCGGGTACGGGGCGTCTGATCACCGCAATCTTGTCTTTTACCTGCCCCGAGTTTTCCAATTTTAAAAACACATTCGCATCAATAATTCTGTCAAAAAACTGGTCCAGTTTGGCCACTTTCTTCTCAATAAAGTCAAGCAATTTTTTGTCTGCCTTGAACTGAACTGTTTCGGTATGTACTCTCATAATTGAAAATTTTATAGTGTGAAAAAATAGCTTTACAAATCCTTTTTAGCCTTCGGATGAGCCTGCCGGTAGATTTTTCGCAGCTTCTCAATCGAATTGTGCGTGTACACCTGCGTGGAAGCAAGCGTAGAATGGCCGAGCAAAGCCTTGATGGCATTCAGATCGGCGCCATTGTCGGATAGATGCGTGGCAAAAGAGTGCCGGAGTACGTGCGGGCTTTTTTTCTCCAGAGTAGTGACGCGCCCGAGGTTACTTTTCACAATGCGCGCTATCATGCCGTAATAGGCAGGGCGGCCTTTGTCAGTCAATAAAAATATGTCCGGACTAATGTCCGGGAAGGTGTCGGCGCGCAGTTGTAAATATGATTTTATAGAATTTTCCAGTTTTTGAGCGAAAGGAATCAGCCTCTCTTTGCTTCCTTTTCCCCACACTTTTATCTGCTTTTTCTCAAAATCAATATCACTCGTTTTTAAACCGGCCAACTCTGACGCGCGCATTCCCGTGGTATAAAATATTTCCAGAATGATGCGGTCGCGTTGCCCAGCATAATCCTGTCCAAAATCAAAATTGTCAAACAACTTTTGCAATTGCTCTTTATTCACGAACACGGGGAGTGATTTTCCGGTTTTTGGCGAGATAATTTTTACCATAGGATTAACATCTATCCAGCCCCTCTTGCGCAAAAATTTATAATAGGTTTTCAGCGTGGACAACTTACGGTTGATAGATCGCGGGGTTATTTTTTGAGCAATCAAATCCACAACCCACGAACGGATGTGAAGAGCTTCCGCTTCCGCAGCGCTTTTTAGCTCGTAGGTAAACAGTAAAAATTTCTCAAATTGCTCTAAATCAATTTGGTAGGCAGAAAGGGTGTGAGAAGAGTACCTCTTTTCGAATTTCAAAAATTGCAGAAAGGAAGTTGTTTGCATGCTTAAATCTCTATGCCTCTGGAATCATTTTTTAGCTCGTTCAATTTAGTCACAAATGCAAACTTTTGCAAAATATAGCGCTATATTCTACAATAAAAAAGTGCCGCTACTCAGCTAGCTGAGTAGCGGCACTTTTTTATTTATGGAAAATCAGCTTTAAAGCTGATTTTATTGTTCGCCGTAGGTTTTTTGCTTGTAAGTTGCTTTCAAAACTTCTTCGCGGCGTTTGACCGAAGGCTTGGTGAATTGTTTGCGTTCACGCAATTGCTTCATGACGCCTGATTTGTCAAATTTTCTTTTAAAATTTTTGAGCGCGCGGTCTATTGCTTCGCCGTCTTTTACTTCAATGATAAGCATGTTTTATCGAACAATTTTATGGATAATAATAATCAGATTTTTAAACGAGCGGGCAAAGATAAATGGTTTTTTTTCAAAGTTCAAAACAGGTTTTTAAAAAAATTACAGGTCATTTTTAGATTTCGGGCGCACATCGCTTATCCACCTGAAACCTTTAAGTTCCAATTCACTTTTTTGGGCTTGTCCCATCGGAAACAGCGTAGCCTGCGGCTGTGCGAAGAATTTGATTTCATCCACTTTGTTATCGCCGAAATAGAGTAGCATTTCGCTGCAAATTGTTTTATTCGCGCCGATATAAGCCTTGCTGTCGTCAAGGAGATAATACACCGATTCCGCATTTCCGTCCACGCGCATTTTTCGCAATTCTCTTTCTTCAAAAAAAGCGGTTATGTGTTTGCCCTTTATCTGATTGAAAAAAATATTATCGGGCGAGTTGATGATAAAAGAATTTTCAAAAAGAAAAATTTTATCAATCTTGTTATTTGCCATTTGTATGTGCATGGTGTCAGCAAAAAACTGTGTCGTGTCTGACCAAATGATCGGCTCATTATAAAATTTGAACAGCGAATCACCCATGCTGTAGGTGAGAGAATCGGACACAGCCTGTAAATCTCTTTTGTAAATACGCACATGGTTGTAAGCCAGCAAAATGCGGCTGCTATCGGAGGCTGCGGTATCGCGGCGCTGAGAGATCAAGGTGTCGGCGCGCATAAAAAGCGTATCGCCTTCCACCTCTGCCATCAGCAAGGGGCGCCCGCCGCGCGTTTTGAGATAGTCTTTTTTCTTGTCGTAATCTGCGAGGTCTGCCAGTACGGTTATTTTCTCTACCGTGTCGCGCCAGATCACGTTGCCGTCGGCCACTCCGGTGCCGCGTACATTGTCAAAATCAATTTTATCGGCTTCCAGAATCTGCGCCTGATCGGTCACTTTGGAGCGGCCTTTTGTAGAATATAAATCGTTTTTGGCGTCATAGATAATCTCATCGGCTACAATATTTTGCTTGCCGTCGCGATACCGCGCCTGACCTTTCAAAAACGATTTGTCGTTTTTTTCATCGTAAAGTATTTCGTCGGCTGTGGCTATTTTTTCGCCGTCTTCAAACCGCGCATTTCCTACCAGGTTGTATTCCTGTTTATTTCCATCGTACTGTATGATTTCGGCGGTGGCTTTTTGGTCTTCTTTTTCGTATTGAGCATTTTGCCGGAATTCGGCAGTGCGGCTCGAAATATTATAAAAGCCTGATTCACAATAGATTTTGCCGTTTTCTGTCGTGCTAATCAGGGTTGGTCCCAAAAATTCCACCACGCGCGATTCCGTATTAAATTTGAGCGTATCTGCCTTCAGGCTAAAATCCGGACTGACCACCACCACGTCGTCTCTGAAATAAATCACTTTTTCGTTTACATAATAATAGCCGCGCTTACTGCGCAATTGTGTAGTATCGTTGGTCAGCGTGGCGCCGCCATTGTAGGTGGCAATTTTTGTATTCAAATCATAGTGCAGCGAGTCCGTAAACAATTTTTGATTGCCGCTAAGCAAGACTACGTCGCCATACAAATCACTTATTTTTAAAAATCCGTCGTAAGTTGCCGAATCAGCAAATACGCTGATTGAATCGCCGTGCTGGATTAAAACATGTCCGCCTGCAGTCACGAATGTTTCATCTTTGATAATGGCGGAATCGCAGTACATATACACGCTGTCTTGCCGCAATTCCACATTACCCAGCAATTTTTGATAAGTCACTTTCCCTTCTACGATGTATTCAAACAAATCGGCAAAATCCACAATCACCTGGTCTGTTTTGGCAGTGTCTTTTGGCAATTCTGTTCTGAGGTTTTGCGCTTTCACAACACCGGCGGAAAGCATAAACAAACTCATGAATACTACCGGCAGTATTTTTTTCAGGGAATTTCGGCGATATACTTTTTTTAAAAAATGCATAAATCTGCTGACATCTGATGAAGCTGCAAAGTCACGAAATTTTGAAGACAATTTATCTTATGAAAAAAGTAAAATAAAAAGGTCTTCGGGAAATTTTCCCCGAAGACCCATATAAAATCTTACGAAAATTTAAACCAGAATTATCTCTGAATAATGAAAGGCAAAGTGCGCGATCCGTCTTTCGTAACGATTCTTACGTGGTAAGTACCCGTAGGAAGCTCACGAACAGAGAAAGTCACCTGCTCTTTTTGGATATTTTCCAAAGATGCACTGCGTAAAACTTTACCCGAAAGGTCAGTGACATTGACATACAAACCTTCATATTTCTCCGTCAAATCGAAATCAACATTAATGAAATCGTTAGCCGGATTCGGGAAGATTTTGATCAGGTTGTCTTCTGCCAGATCTTTCGTGGAAACCATAGACGTGAGTGACATTCTTATCATTGGAACAATATTCCAGCCCGGTGAAAAACCGGCAATATTGAAATCATCAGTCAAACCGACGTCAAGTATAGGCGCATATCTTGATCTTCCTAAGCTGTCAGATGCCAGATTCATACCGGCATAATCGTATGCGTCGGAACACATCATGAAAGCAGCCTGATCATCGTCAGTTCTGTATTCAGCAAGTGCGATATAGTATGTATTGGCTTTCAATGGTACATCATTGCCGTCAACTTCTATGTGAGCACGCAGCAGTTGGTCGCTTTCTGATCCATTAAATTGATAACTATTGAATGCGACAAGGTTGTACTCGGAAAAATTTACCCTACTGTCGCCATTTACATCGCCCTGCCATTCCAATAATTTAAGTGTAAATATTCTTCCTGCCAATTCATCCGCATTGACCACACCAAAAGTAATGGTATCAAATGCTAACTGAGCTCCAGTAACAGGATCGTGTGAATTGACTACATAATAACAATTACCAAAAGCGTATGAATCATCCGCGCTTGGAGCAACATTTCTCGTATAACCTTTTTCTTTAGCAAACCACTTATCCGAGATTTCAAAATTCCAGTTTCTAACGTTATCAGCAGGATCAATATCTACTGAATCACTGGTTAATGTGTAAGCCCCTGTGTAAAGACCAGTAACTGCGGGTGGCGTAAAATTACCAAAGGCCTGGTTTTCGGCAGTTGAGTCCGGTGCTATAGAACCATACGCCTTGTCAGCAGTGTAAATGGTGGTCCCAGCTTGGTTTTTTACCGTTACATTCAGATTGACGTTCGTTGCTGTTTGTCCTCCGATGTTTGAAACATCACAAACAAAGCCAAAAGGCTCTACCTGGCTGGCCGGAGTCACGGCATTAGGTGCGATACCGAAGAAAGTATTAGCTTGCATGTTGTGTTCCTTGCGGACAATTATTTCTACGTCGTCAATTACCCAATAATAAAAGTCAGATGCGAAAGTAAATTTAACTTTAAAATTAGGGGTGTTTCTAACTCCGGGTATAGGCACTGTACTTGAAATAGTCGGACGATTTGCATTAGGCGCCAAGGTTGGGTTTGCATCTACAGGATCAGACCAGGTAATGCCGCCGTCTGTACTCCAGGCAATCGTAGTACGAGTTGGAATGTTATTAACTGTCGGAGCAGCATCTGATGCATTCAATATCCTTGCTAATTGGTAGTACTTCAATGAAATCGCAAAATTATTACCAGAAAGATCAATCGTCGGAGAGATTAATTCACAGACGTATTCCGGGTAAGGTGCGCCGCCGCTTGGCGCCATTCCGCCGTCTCCACCGGTAGTAAACAAATCGGCATTGAATACCATTGCTCCGTTGCTGGCAGTAGGTGATTGAATGGCGGTATTGTTTCCTTCCAATATACCATTGCCTACATAACCACGTGGTTCCCAAAACCAGCGAGCTGTGTCAATACCCGGAGGCAGAGAAACACTATTATTCGTCCAGCCATTGGCACCGCCATTAAAATCGGCAGTCCAAAGGATATTTGGATCGGGTGGTGGTGGTGGTGGCAGACCGTCGTCTATGCGGACGTCGTCTATTTGCCATGCATAGCCGCAGCCTGCGAGTGGATCAGCAGCGTCGTCACTCAAAAATTGGAAAGCAATTTGAACACTTGCGTTTCCTGCGGCAGTAGCTGATATGTCCACACTAACCTCGTTAGGATTTTCTGTGGTTTCACCGTCAGCCGCAGTTTCGTTTACAGCGTAAGCTGTCCATGTAGCACCGCCATCGTTAGAAACCTGAACGAAAGTTTCGTCATGGAATCTACGGTAATACTGCTGGAAAACGAGTATAGCGGTATCGGTACCTGACAAGTCAATAGCTTCGGAAATCAACCATGCATTTTGCGAACCACCGCATAGCGCATCCGAGTCAAACAAAGCCCAACCATTTGAACTGGAAGAAGAGGCGATTGGTCCAATTGTAAATGTGCCTGTAGGTCCTACAGTCGTATGAACCCAGTTATCGCCACTTTGGGTACGGGAATCGTCCTGAGTAGTCCATGTGCCTAGTCCGCCATTAAAATCGGATGACCAAAGTACATTTTGAGCACTCATTATATTCCCTGAAAACAAGAAGACGGTCAGACAAAGTGCCGTCCATAAAGTAGAAGCTCTCTTCATGTTTTTGAAATTTTGTTAAGTAAAATAATCGGGCTAAAGTTAGGAAAATAGTTCAGGAAACAATGCCTCGTATCAATTTCAAGTCATTCTCATTACATTTTTTTTGATTAAAAAAATTCAATTTGACAGATGGGGTACAGATGTGAATTTATATTTTAATAAAGGCAGCGCTTTCCGGAAGAAGTTTTGAAAAGCAGGTGAGCAGGCGATTTTAGCTTTTGAATTAAAACTATGATTTCGGAATGGTGAAGGAGAAACGGGCGCCTTGACCTTCTTCGGATTCCACCCAGATATTACCGCCGAAACGTTGCACTATTTTTTGACAGATGGCAAGACCGATACCTGTGCCTTCGTACTGTGCACGCGGGTGCAACCGCTGAAAAATTACAAATATGCGTTCCTGGTGATCGGGATTGATACCGATACCATTATCGCTGACAGTTATGGTGTAGGTGGTGAAATCTTCTCTGGCGGTAATTTTGATTTCCGGCGTAGTATCTGATTTTCTGAATTTGATAGCGTTGGAAAGCAGGTTTTGAATCAGTTGGATAAGCAAGGATCGCGGGGCAAAAATGCGCGGTAAGTTTTCAGCACGTATCACCGCGCCGGTTTCTTTGATCAGCACCTGCAAATTAATTTTGCAAACCTCTACAATGTATTCCAAATCCAATTCCTCAATTTCTTCCTCTGATCTGCCCACGGTTGCGTATTTCAGCAAAGCATCCAGCAGGTTGTTCATCCTCGACACGCCTTCGGTGATGTAGCCGAAATAGGTGTTGGCATCCGCGTCAAAATGCTGGGCGTACAGTCGTTGCAAAATTTGCACATAGCTTCCTATCATTCTGAGCGGTTCTTTTAGATCGTGTGAGGCTACATAGGCAAATTGGCGGAGGTCCTCGTTGATTTGAATTAGCTCCTGATTTTGTTTTTCTATCTGATCGCTTTTTTCCAACAACAGCGCCTGATATTCATTTTCTTTGGTCAGTTGTTCTATTTCTTTTTGTTTTTCTTTTACAGCGCTTTTTATTTCCAAATCCAAAAACAGGCGGGATTGCTGAATTTTTACAAAATCTTCCTGCATTTTCGAATAAATCAGATGCGCCTCCAAAGCTGCCTCAAATTCACCTTTTGCTTTTAAAACGGAGCTAAGTAAGTGATAACCGCGAATTTGTCCGGCGTCGTCTGACAGTTTTAGTGCCGCCTCGATTCCTTTTTTGATGAAATTTTCGGCTTTTTCCAATTCATTTTTTCTAAAATAAATATCGCCGAGGTTGAGCAGGTTGATTTGCAAGCCGTTAGCAGTGCCTGTTTCTTCGAGGAGCGTCTGTGCTTCGCCGGCTATTTGCAGCGCTTTTTCGGCGTGCCCCAGCGCGGTGTGCGTGCGCCCCAACTGCGCCATTGCCAGCGCCACTTCTTCTTTAAAATCTTTTTCGGCAGCCAGTTCCAGCGCTTTTTCAAAATATTCCATAGCCGCTTCGGCGTTGCCTACATTATTAAAAATGACCACTTTGGTGTAATCCTGAAGCGTGTCTTTGTAGCGCATCAGCACTTCGTTGTAGCGCGCCAGGGCGTCTTCATAATTATAAAGGTGCGCGTAAATTGTACCCATATTAATCAGGCAATGCGCGATATTCTGGCGGTAGCCGATTTTTTCACTTTTGTCCAGCGCCTCCAAAAAATACTGCATGGCAATTTTATAGTTGGATTTCACACCAGACACAATAGCCATCGTATTCAGCGCGCTCAGTTCCTTTTCTATGTCGTTTTGCTCGCGGCTGAGCGGCAGGAGTTCCTGACTGATTTCGAGGGCGCGCGAGTAGTCGTGTTTTTTGATAAGCACTTGCGCCAGTTGATTCCCGACATCCAGTCGCAGGAATTTGTCTTTTTCGGTATTTTCAAAAGCCTGCCAGCTTTCGTAAGCCTGCTGCGCAAATTCATAAGCCGCGCCGTAGTTGCCGGCAGCCATTTCTGCCTGGCTACAGGCGGCGAGCAATTGAATGCGCTGTTTTTCAAAATTATTTTCTTTAGCTTTTAAAAAAGCCGCGCCCCAACTGCGCCGCGCTGCCGCAAAATCGCCTTCGTTGAAAAAAACTTCTCCCTCGGCGCGTAAAATTTCTATGACAAATTCAGCCTTGCCGGCAAAGTGCATTTTGCGTGCCTCGTCAAGAGCGGCGTGTGCTTTCGCAAAATAACCGGAATCGGAAAGATAGCGCCCGTTCGTGCTGTATATGCGCGCCAACAAAACGATACCTTTAAAAAAATCTTCGTGAAAGCCGGACTGGCGGGCAAAATCGAGGGCGATTTGCGTGGTGGTGAGCGCTTTTTTGAGATTGCGGGCAGCAAAATTGGCCTGCGAGGTGTCGAGTAAAGCGCTCAGTTGCACCAACCCGTTTGCAGCCGCTTTAGCCGATTTTGCTGGTTTCATAGGACTATCCGTTTAGATGTGCGGCAGGCAGATTCTGCGCGGTACTCACTTCAACAGCGTCAGACTGCCGGCTTCTGTTTTTTCTTCTCCGTTGCATTTGTATCTGACTTTGTAAAGTAATACGCCCGGGGTTACAAGTTTGCTTTTGAAAGTGCCGTCCCATTTTTCACGAGCGTCTTCTGTATAAAAAATCAGACTTCCCCACCTGTCAAAAATTTCAAAACTGATCAATTCGCCGCTGCCGAAACTAAATACTTCGGGATTGCTGATGCCGTACCTTTCGTTCAAATTATCGCCGTTGGGCGTGAAGGCTTTTGGCAAAAACAGCTTTTCGCAACTCAGCGTCGTCGGGTCAATTACCACGATACGGATGGTGTCTGTGGCAACGCAACCTGATTCAAGAAAAGAGAGCGTGTAAGTGGTCGTTTCGGAAGGCGTAAGCGTGGCTTCCGGCTCTTTGATGTCGTCCACACCCACCACGGGCGCCCAGGAAAACTGGCTGACACAGGTATTTGAAATTTCTACGTTGACCGATTCGCCGAGGAAAATGCGCGTGTCCTCGGTCAGGATTTTATCTATCGGCAGGGAAAGATCCGCGGTTTCTTCTTCGCGCAGCGCGCGGTTATAAATTTTCTTTTTTTCCAGCAAACCTTCAAAAATCCCATCCCTATTCAGGGCATAACTCTGCGCGATGGTCAGGTTGCCGTCGTTGCGCACATTCACTCTGTTCGTCGTGGATGCTTCGGTTACATATTCTCCGTTGAGATAAAGTATGGTGCGGTTGCTTCGGCGCACTACCACCAGGTGCGTCCAGCAATTTTCAGTGGGCACAGGTACGCGGGTGATGCTTCCGTTTTTGCTGCTGTTTTCGATCAACTGAATATTCAGGAGCTTGGTGCCGGCATCATAGCGAATGGCAAAGACATTTTGATCGCTGCAATCAGCGCCGGTTTTTGCCATCAATGTGCGTACGCCCGCTCCGCCGAGTGGTTTGAAAAAAAAGCTCACGGTAAAATCTTCCGTGTCAAATTCGCCATTCACCGATCCGCCCACGACGACATAATCGCTCGAACCGTTGAATCGCAGGGCTTGTCCGTTTACGCCGCATTCGCAGGTCGGGCTGCCGCTGATAACGCCCAAAATAGAATTGTTGCCGGTGGATTCGTCGGCGGTACAATCGTTGAAAGAAAAATAGGCGGTAAGTCCGACAGTAGTTTGTGCGGTTAAAAAATTAAAGGCAAAAAGAAAGGAGAAGGATGTTATCCACTTTACCATGGAGCGAGATTTTTATTATTCGGATTTTGGAAACAGTTGAAAATAGCTGCTTCGAAATGTGGTTTTAAAATTTGCTTCCCAAAACGGATTTATAAGGGCAATATTTTAGCCAAAAAGATTGCCAAAATCGCCCATGCCGGGCGGCAACATATCTTTCATCATTTTTTGTGCTTCCTCGGCGGCTTTTTCGGCAGCCAGTTTGATGACGCGGTTGGCTGCTATCATCATCAGGTCTTCCACCTGCTCCGCGTCGTCCCAGTCGAGCGCTTCTTTATTGATTTTTATGTTGGTGATTTCCTGGTTGCCGTTTGCGGTAATTTTTATGGCGCCATTGCCGGCCTCTGCCTGCACTTCTATCAAAGCGAGCCTGGCTTTCATGGCTCTTTGTTGTTCTTCAAAATTGCCCATCAAATTTCCAAACATGGTACGTCGGTTTTTTTAATAAAGTTGGCAAAGGTAATCGGTTTCGGCAGGTTGAGGAAAAGCCTCCCGATTATTTTTCGGCAAGTAACTAAAACAATCCTGCTCGGCGGTTTCCACAGGATTTTGTCTGTAAAGCGCAAATATTTCCGCTTCTTCCAGCGCGCGGTCGTAGATGCGCAATTCATCCAGTACGCCTTTAAATCTGCGTACACCCGCGTCCAGACAGGGACTGTCCGAAAAAGAAAGCGGCGCGTCATTGCTGATATCCACCCCGCTACATCGCCGCGATTTTTGGCGCATCGCGCCGTTGATGTAAGTGTAAGCCATAGTGCCTTTTCTCACCAGCGCAAAATGCTGCCAGCGCGTGCTATCCAGCGCGGGCGAAAGTCCGGGGTAATCAATTTCGGGCGATTCGTGTACCTCTGTTTCCAGGATTTTCAGGTTGCCGTCCAGCAGCAAGTCAAGCATTTGTATTTCGTCGCATTGTGTTCTTTTAGAAAGCAGGCTTTGTCTGAAAACGGAGCGATGGGCAGTTTTAAAATAAAAACTTATCGTAAAATCCGTGGTATTAAAAACCTGATTGACCCTGCCGACGAATTGGATGTAGTCGTTTATGCCGTCAAAAAGCAGCCCGTCGTCTTTCACGCCGCACCAGCACTCGATGCTGCCAAACATTTTTCCATCCGAGCCGAAGCCTGTGTCATCGCGCGCGTCGCAATTGTCAAAAGAATAATAAGCCACGAGATTTTTATCAGGATTGTTCGCAGACGGAATGTCTGCAAAGAGCGCGGAAAGAGACAAAAAAATAAGCGGAACGAGGTTCATGGACTTTTTTCAGAACAAGTTACAGTTTTGATTTTGTAAAATCAAAGCGGGGCTTACCGGCTGTTTGTCAAAATTTTAGTCCAGTTGAAGACCTTTCGGGCCGTTGCCAAAAAAGAAAGTTGCCGTAAGTCCCGAAAAAAAATACCAGTCGTTTTTGTCGCTGCGCCCGTTTTCGCTGACGCCGTCAAGGTAATCGGAAAAAAGCGCCCGAAAGCCGAATTCGCCGCCGATGGTAAAAAATTCAAAAATGTCATATTTAAGTCCGGCGCCGATGGGGAAAGAAATAAAAGCGGTTTTGTCGCCGGCTTCAGGGAAAGGATTGTCGGCGCCCTGGCAGGCCGGATCGTAGCATTCCGTCTCGTTGGGAGCGTGTGTGTAAGCGATACCGCCCAAAAGATAGGGCGTAAAATGTGGCATAAAAACGCCGACGGAGTTGTAGCGCTCTCGCCCCATTATTTTCCACTCGCCCATCAGCCCGAGTTCGAGTACGTCGGATTTGAAACGAAACATGCGCGCGGCCAGCTCTTCGGAATTTTTATCGTCGCCGGCTATCGAGCCAAAGTAGGCGCTGCCGCGAATGTTGAATTTGGTAGAAAGATGATAGCGCAAAATCCCGCCCAAAGCTATTTTGGTTTCGCCGAGTTGAATGTCGTTTTCAACCAAATCACCCTGATAATTGGCAATGCCGGCAAAAAAACCGGCTTCGAGACGTTCCTGGGAAAAGATTAAAAAGGGCAGAAAAAAAAGCGGAAGGAGGAGCTTGATCTTCATCAAATCAATTTTTGGTTGAGTGTATTTTCACAAGTTTTTTGGTACTTTACAAATGTACGCCATGAATTTGAAAACCAAAGAAATCGGCAAAAATTATGGACTGCCGGATTTTTTTAACAAAACTGCCTGAGTTGCTGGCCGGATTTTTGGTAAGAAAACCTGACTCGAAAACAGCATCCGATAACATTTCTCCAGAACAAAATACGGGACAAAACGCTGCATGCAGACGTCTTTTTTAAAACCACGTAAAGCGGCCGCCGCTCCTTTACCGGGCAAACAGGAAAAGAAAACGGCGGAATACTCGCCCGAAAGCCGAACCTGTTTATTTGTTTTTCGTTCTTCATTTTACTTTTGTAAAAAAATTGCCTCTCACCCATGTCCCGACTATTTGTTTTTTTGCTCATATTTCTGTTGCCCGCTGTGATACAAAACGCCACATTGTCTGCGCAAAAACTGGTCGTGGAAAAACTCGGCAGCGCCATTAATTCTGATGATTACGACGAAATATCGCCCGTTTTGAGCGGCGACGGAAAAACGCTTTTTTTCACCCGGGTCGGTTCTCCCGATTTTAAAAAAAATCTGCTGCTCAACGGGCAGGACTTAGCTTACTCCATTCCTGAAAAATATGACTTTTATCTGAACCAGGTGTATAGTTGGATAGTTGGTAAAAAAATTGAAAATCCTGAAAAATCGCCCTTCAACCAAGATATCTGGATGGTGAAAAGCATAGACCTCGAAGAACAAAATTTGATTCATCCCGGCCCGCCGGTCAATAACGCGCTCCCCAACTCTCTTTGTTCCACTACGCCCAGCTTGCACGAGTACGTAGTCATCAACCAGTTTTTTCCGGATGGCGGCATGGATGCCGGTTTTTCGGTGGTAAGAAAGCTCGATGACACAATGTGGACTTTTCCTGAACCGATTTTTATAGAAGGTTTTGATGTGAGCGGCTCGTCGGTCAGTCTTACCATGAGCGCCGACGGTGAGGTGCTGATCATGGCGTTCGGAGGCAACGAAGGTTATGGCTCGCATGATTTGTACGCTTCTTTCAAAATTGATTTCAACCATTTCAGCAAGCCGGTCAACCTGGGCAGCGACGTGAATTCGCCTTTTCGCGAAACCACGCCGACGCTTTCTTCCGACAAAAAAGTGCTCTATTTTTCTTCCAACAGAAACGGCAACAGTGATTTGTATTTTGTGAGGAGGCTGGACGATACCTGGCAAAAATGGTCTTCTGCCCGAAAATTTGTGGCGCCCATCAATTCGCCTTCCGACGACAGCCAGCCGCATTTTAATACAGCCACGGGCTATCTTTATTTTACCTCAAAAAGAGATGGCAGCAGCGATATTTTTCGTGTGAAAATTTCGGAGCCAAAAGCGCAAAATGTCACCATAAAAGGCCGGATTTTAAATTCGAATACTAAAGAATTGCTGCCCGCAAGCATCCATGTGTATGATGTGGGGCAGACCGAAAATTTGTATGCCTTTGCTTCGCCCAACGGGTATTTTTCTTTCCAGGTTGCACCGGGACAGGATATGAAAATTTTGGCGGATAAAAATGGTTTTTCGGGCGTGCCCGAACTGGTTTTTTTGAGTGAAGAATATTACCGCGAGGAGCTTGAAATCATTCTCCTCATGGATCCGCTCAGTCCCGGTGCGCAGATCACGCTCAATCCCGTTTATTTTGAAAGATCAAAACCCGAAATCAAAGAAGAATCTTTTGCCGAATTAAATAATTTGGTCAACCTGCTCAATCGCCATCCCGACATTTCTATCAGCATCGAGGGTCACACGGATAATGTCGGTCCGCAGGAATTATTAAAAAAATTGTCGGAAGACAGGGCGCAGGCCATCCGGCAGTTTTTGATAAAAAAAGGTATCAGCGGCCATCGCGTCATCGCGCGCGGTTTTGGCGCCGAACGATCGCTCAACGAAAATCTCACCGAGGAAGAAAGAGCAAAAAACAGAAGAGTGGAAATCAGAGTCATCGCCGGTCAGGCGGTGGAAGGCAAATAAAATTTCTGCAACGACGCCCGGTCGTTGCAGAAATAAAAACCTGCTAATGCCCGCCGTCTTTTTTACAACAAGCGGGCAGATTCTGATAAGCGGCAGCTTCGGCGGGCACATCGTCGGCGTCGTAGCCGAGCGCTGCTACCCGGCCTCTGATTTCTGCCGGTGCAATCACTTTCGAATCGTAGGTTACTTTCAATTTTTTGGTGGTGACATCCAAGTGTGCTTTTCGGATGCCCGTCACTTTGCCCAGACCGGCTTCGATGGCAGATTTGCACATCCCACACTGGGCGGAAGTAGAAATGACCATGGTCTGAATGCCCGTATCGGCAGCTTTTTTAGCGCCCGAACAAGCGACAAAACCAAACAAAAAAGCGAAAACGAAATATTTCATTTTTTAAAAATTTGCAATTATAAAACGCATCATTTTAAAGAAAAACGCAGCCCGGCATACCCGCGCACGCCCATGGTCGGCCCATATATTTGTGTGGCGTCAAAATATGCTCCGAACGGATTTTCGTCGCCGATGATGGGGCGGTGCTGCCGGTAGTTTGTCAGGTTTTCCGCGCCGACATAAAATTCCCAAAGGTCATTTGCTTTCCAGGTCGTCTGTGCATTGAGCATGGCGTAAGCAGGCGAAGTGTCGTCGCCGTTGTGCACATGCACCGACGCAGGAAGAATACTATTGTCCGGCAGTCGCTGCGGCCCGACCCATTGCAGGCTTGTATTAAACATCCAGCGTTTGTCAGGCGTCTCGTAATCCAACGTAACCAGCCCGCGATGTTTGGCCACCAGCAGGCGTTGTACCAATTCATCGCCGATGGTCATTTTTACATCATTGAATTTATAGCCGGTTTTAAAATCCAGCCCTTTTACTATTTCAAACCCGATCACCGCCAGCATACTATTTGAATAAGATTTGCCTTTCAAATTATAAAAATAGAGGTGTTGGTAATCCTGTTCTACGTCAAGCACGATTTGATTGATAAAATCCGTGCGGAACAGGTCGAAGGTGAAATTGATTTCCCTTTCGGCAAAATGGAAATTATGTGTAAAATTCAAGCCCGCGCTCCAGGCTTCTTCGATGTCGAGAGGCTCGGTCAGTACAATCTGCCGGCTGCTGGCCAGGTAACTGATATTTTCAGCCAAAATGCTGGCTGACCTGAAGCCGCGACCACCGGAAATACGCAGCACGCTTTCGTCGGTAAAATTCAGTTTGGCGCTCAACTGCGGTGCAAAAAGATAGCCGAACTGGTTGTGATGATCCAGGCGCAGACCTGCTACAAGTCCGAATTATTTCCAGCCTTTCCGGTTGGAAAAATTCTGGGCTTCAAATTGATACTCGCTCCACAAACCCGGCATACTTTCGCGCCGGCTGTAATCCACATCGTCCAGTTTTTCTATATAATCATCCAACTGGTAAGATGCGCCCAGCGTCAGTTTGTTATTTGAATCCACAATGATTGTATTGTACATCAGGTTGGCGTAAAAAGTATTCTGGCTGCCCTCATGCCGGCGGCGGCCGTAGAAAGATTTCATTTCATGCGCAGTGCCGCTAAGAATCAAGCCCATTGATTTATAAGCCTCTTTGAATCCGAAAAAACCGAATTTCCCAAACACGTCCAGCCTGCTCACATCCTGGCCGATTTGATAATAATCTGCCGGATTTGCGGACTCAGGTACAATTTGTCCCGAACGGCGGTTGTCCACGATACCGTGGATGTTGAATTGGGGGTGGGAAGGTTTACCTCCCTAATTTAGCCGGTACAGCGGGTTCAGCATTTTCTTTTTTGGCATATCCAAAAAGCTGTCGCCGTCGTGGTCAATTTCTGATTGAAGCGTGTTGCCGTGCAGCAAAAGTCCGGTACTCAGATGTTCGTTGATCTTTTTATTCAAATGTACATTCCCTTCAAAGCGTCCTGCCGTGGAGCCAAACAGATTGACGAACAGCGGTACGTCTTCGTAAGGTTTTTTCATTTCGGTGTTAATTTGTCCGGCAATACCGGCGCTACCTGTTTGAACCGTGCTGAGTCCTTTGGCGATTTGGATACTTTCTACCCAGGTGCCGGATAAATACTCAAGTCCAAACGGCATTGCCAGCCCATAATACACCGGTCTTTTTTCAAAAAGTAATTGCGTGTAAACTCCCCGCAGTCCAAGCATCTGAATTTCTCTCGCCCCGGTGACGGCGTCGGTGTAAGCCACGTCAACCGATGCGTTGGTTTCAAAACTCTCGCCCAGATTGCAACAGGGCGCTTTTTTGAGTTCCTTGCTACTGATAGATTCTATGTTTCGTATTTCGAGGGTGGATGTGTAATTGTCGCGTTTTTTCGCCGCCACCTCTATTTCGGAAAGCGAAGCGATGCCGTTGATTTGTATCAAAACGGTGTCTTCGTGGGCAGCCACGGGGATTAGCAGCGGCTCGTAGCCTACGTATCTTACTACAATATTACCGTCGCCGTCCGGCTTTTCCAGTTGAAATTTGCCGTCAATATCTGTGGTCGTGCCGGTGGTTGTGTTTTCCCATTGAATGGTAGCGCCGATTAGCGGTTCTGATACATCATTGATCACAGTACCCGTCAGTATTTTTTGCGCCGGAGAAAAGGTGGAAAAAAGTATGCTGTATAAAATGATTAGATATGCCTTCATGTCAAAAAGTTTAGCTACAAATTCATGTAGCGTTAAAAAATCAATCTTGAAAAGAAAAATTTGCCGCAAAACGGCAGACAGGAAGGCTAACAAAGAAAGGTCTGAAGATAAGAAAGATAGATTTTTCTGGTCCAGATAGAGGGAGGCGCTTTATTGGGAAGTTTGGTTTTGGTTTTAGTTTTGACTTCTATTCTTTGAAAAAATTCGGGCGGAATATTTGCAACTTCCCATGAAAAATCAGGCAGGTGCTCGCTTTTGTTAAAAAGGAAATTTGTATTGAGTTTGACAAACTTTTTCCCTTTTTTGGTACACTGGTGCTTGTCGTTTTCAGGATTAACCTGCTCGCAAATGCCTTTCGAGCAGCAAGAACTCTTCTTCGCCTCTGTAAATAATTGCTCGCAATCGTCCTCTATTTCAAAAAATGACACCTGTTCTTCGCCCTTGCAGAGACAATACAGCGTGTTGGCGGTAAGCCCCAGATTGGAGAATAGCAAAATCCCCAACAAGAAAAAACTGATGATATTTTTATGACGAGAATGCAAGAGAAATTTTTTGTGTAGCAAATTTAAAATAGAATTGACGGTAAAACAAGTATGAAGTTTTAATAAAAAGTTATTGTGGCTACCTGCAAAAGCGAAACTATGCTGATTAACAAACTATGTCCGGTCTGAATTTTTAAAAAACAATGTTATCTTTGAAACACTTAAAACCCCAAAAATATGCGCCCCAACCCTCCACTTCGAACTGCTTTAGCTTTTTTCGCAGCGTATTTTCTCTTTTATAATATCCCGTTCGCTTCGCCTAATAAAGGCGGCCCGGGGCTGGACAGCCTGCGCGTCAATTTCGGCATCAGCCTGCGTTATTTTTTCAACCCGCGCAGTGCTACCAATTTTACTATCAGCCTGGCGGCGTCTATTTCACAGCCCATTCCGCTAAAAAAATTATCAGACGAATCCTCCGGCGGCGCTTATGCTTTTCCGGCTTACCAGGCTTCTTTAAATATTTACGCCAACGGCTTGGGCGACAATATTTTCGACAGCTACCGGCAGACGAATGTGGACTTTGTCAGCTCTTTTGTTTTTCATTTTGGTTTTGACAAGCGCGAAAATCCGGCTTATCCTGTGCCGTTGCGTCCTTTTAATTCGATGACGGCGCCGGTGCTGGAAAATCCTTTTGTCGGTTCTTTCGGCGTGGGAACCAATCTTGTTTTGAATAATCAGCGGCGAATTCAAGTGGTGGGCGTGGGCGGATTCAACCTTTGGCGGCGGGTCACACTCTGGTACTACAACGACGGCGGGCCTTTTTTCAAATATTTTGGCGACCGCTACGACCGCTGGTGGACTGGCGGCGGCGGCTTGGAAATATATCTCGGCGACGGCAAAAATGAGCCAGATAACTTCGCACAATATTTTCTCGAGTCAACAATTTTTGCTTACTACGACCGATTCACCGGCGATGTGCAGGATGGTTTTTTGGTGTCCAATTATCTTTCTTTTCCTTTCATACCGGCGAAAGATATGTCTCAAAATTTCCTGAACCGCGGGCAGCTTTCGTTCGGCTATCTCAACCGGAGCGACAACTGGTCGGCTTCCTGGAACATGATGGGGCGTTTTAAATTGGATGTACAGGACGCCATTCATCGCGGACTGGGAATGGCGCATCACCCCTCGCTGGCTTCGCGCAAAGACCTTTTGGGCATCGGCTATTTTAATAATTTTTATTCCCTAAAAATCAAATCATGAAAACGCTCGGACACATTTTAATGCTGGCAGCAATCAGCTTTTTAGCAGCCGGCTGCGCTTCCAAAATTTTCAAATACACCAAAAAAACCGATGATTTTTGGCTCTGCGTGACGCGCGAAGATTCGGCAATTCCGCCCGACAACAACCCGCTCAAAAAATTTAATCAGGGCGTGTACATGATGCAAATTTGCAAAATGGACACCATCATAGAAGCCGTGCCGATGAAATGGCTACGCAGCGGTCCCTGCTACAACGACGACTCGCTTTATCAATATGCCTATTTCGTTTTTTTGGACGACTACCGCGTTTTGTATTTCACGGAGTATAAAAAATGCTGTTTCGAGCAGCAAGGAACTTTGCAGACCGGCATTGATTACTGTTTGGAAGCCGGCAGGTTTGAACCGTATTTTTCAAAAAATCAGAAAATTGACTTTTTTAATGAAAAAAACCTGAAAATGCTGCGCGGCTACTACAAAGTGCGCAATGACCTGCCGTACTCAAAAAACTCGGATATTTACGACTGGAACATCGAAATGGAACTTGAAAAAATGAATGAAAGAAAACCTGTGTGGCTGAATCTGGGCTATGATTTGGAAACCAATACCTTGAAAATTCTGGACGTGGCGCTAAAATACGATTACGACGTGCTGCCTTATAATATTGATTTTGACAACGGAGTAGAAAAGTCGGAGGCGCGATACCGAAGGGTTGTACTCGACAACATTTTTTCCGTGAATCCCGGCTTCACCTTTATGGAAAAAATCGTTCACTTTTACCGGCTTGATTGCAAGAACGCCTGCGCCGAAGTAGCCGAAACAGAGAAAAAAGACTGTCTGGAAAATTGCGAAAAAAACAAGTCGGAAACAGCCAGACTCTATTTTGACAAAATCGAGTACCTGCCCGCCGACTCTTCTATTTTTTATAAATGCAAGGATCAGATGCTGTTTTCGGAATCGCTGAAAAAAGCCGACAGGAAGAAGTTTGAGAGCTGGTAAAATTCAAAATACATAACCCGCCGAAAGCGAAATTGTAGGAAAAAAAGTCTTTTCGTTCGCGATGGGTTCTTTTTTCAAAGTGTATATGAAAAGTGCGCCGAGTCTGAATTCCATCGAAATGGTTTGCCCGAAAAAGTAGGGCTGCACGCCTATTTCGAGGCTGTGATTCATCTGCAAAACAGTTTTCGTTTCTCCGAGGCTTTCTGTTCCGATGGCACTTCTATCCTGGACTTCATACACGTAACCCCGAAAATTCCTGTTCTCAATAAATTGCCGGCTCAAAATGCTCGCGGTATTTTCCGAAAAGCGGATCGCCTTTTCAAACTTGAAAAAATTAAAACCGCTCCCGAGATCTGCAAAAAAGCCGAACTGTGAATTGAGCTTGCTTTTGTGCGCATACACCCGAAAATGCCCTCTAATATTGTAAGCGTTTTTTTCAAAATAAGTAATTTTTTCATCGCGAACCGTTGCCGTATCAAGCGTATTGACAAAAGCCTGATTTGGACTTCCGGGATTATTTACGCCCACCCTCTGTGTTTTTTTGAATCCGTAGTGCGACGAAGCGCCGTAATTCGGCATTTTCGCGTTATACATCTCCAAGTCCAAAACGATGCTTTTATTGGCTGAAAAAAAGCGCTCATAGCCCAAAATAGTAATAAACTTTCCGTCGGACATACCCAAACCCACTCCGAATTTTACAATATTCTTTTTTAAATATCGAAAATCGGCAACTCCGGCGGGGAGCCATTCCTGCATATTCTTAGGCGGCTTTTCTTCCTGCGCCGACAAATCTAATGTGATCAAAAAAGAGACTAAAAAGAGAAATAAGTGTTGTTTCGGATTCATCGCAGCTAATTTTTAGAATTCAGAATTTTTTTCAAAAGCATGACAATCAAACTGTTGTAAAAGACGAAGCGTGTCTTCCGCCTGAAATTGGCTGCTGCTGCAAACTTTTTGACTGCAAAAAGGACAAATGTGCGCATCGCCGTCGGTGTCAATGTAAAAAAAGCGATTGCCCGAAGCCAGGCAGCCCACTCTTCGCTGATGATAAGCGGGATATTCGACAATAGGGTAGGCGGCAAATTCTTTTCCGGCATTGTAGCGTATCATCGTTTTTTCGAGCAACACGACCTGCTCTTCGCTGAGCGCTACGTCTTTGTTTTTGAAATGCCCGACGGCACGCGGGTCAAGAAACTGGACAAAAGCGACGCCGAGCTTTTTTGCCCTCGCCATCAGCTTGTCCAGATTATTTTCATTGACAAATTCTTTTGTAGCGCAAAACGAAATGGCTGTCACCAACTTAGCCTGGTTGGCAAAATGAATCGCCTCCACTGCTTTTTCAAAAAGTCCCTCATACCCGCGAAATTTATCGTGGGCGGCGGGTTCAAAATGCTCAAGACTGATCATGACGCCCGTCAGTCCCAGCCGTTTTAATTTGGCAGCGCGCTCCTCGTTGAGTCCCAGCCCGGAAGTGATTATCCAAAAATCGGTGGCGGGATTTTTTTCTTCCAAAAGTCTGTAAATGTCGTTCACGCGGAGCAAAGGCTCTCCGCCCGTGAGTATGATTTGCGCCACGCCGTAGTCCTGCCATTTGCGGGCAATGGCCAGCACATCTTCGCTGCCGAGCGTTTCGGGTTGGTTGAGATTGTCCCATTCAAAACAATGCTCGCATTTGAGGGCGCATTTTTTTGTAATGGCAAAATAAATGGTTTGCATGATGGGCGAATCAGCCGTTCCTTTCTGCCTTTTTACTTCCGAAATAAAGAGCCTGCGCGAGGCGGCGGACGGAAATCCGGGCGCGCCGAGCCGCCAGTAATATTTATCGTCCACTCGGGCTATTTTGCTCAAAAGTTTCACCCCGAAAATTTGCGCGTAGCGGTCTTTTAAAACATTGAGCAGTTTTAGCACTTCCAGCGGATTTTTGTAAAACTGGAAAATGCCGCGCAGCATGGCTTTTTTTATGCGCCATTTTGCCCGCGTCGCAGACAATCCCCGCGGCAGAATCGGATTTGATTCCTGAAAATCAGGCAGTTTTTTGCTTTGTACTTTTTCCTGGGATTGTGTTGTCATTGCCTTTAGTTTTACTGGTTGGCCAATTCGATTTCCATACTTTTCAAAAATTCATCTCGTGAGTATTTCATAAAATACCCCGGCTCTTTAAATTTCTGAAGCTCGCTTATTTGCGGCAGCCCGTCATAATCGCGAATCGGCTTGTAATAACCTTTTGTGTGCAAAAAGACTGCGCAGTTTTTATGAGTATTAATGCCGGCGGGCGCTTCGTATGTGATTTCCACCATATCGCCGATGTTGGGCTGCGCCATCCGAATGCCGTCAGATGTTGACAGGATTTTCAGGTAATCTTTTTTATCGCTGCTGGTGACTGTGGCTGGTTTCAGGCGTTCGACCTGCAAGGGAATTTGCTCCGAAAAATCCATGACTGCTTTGTCCAGTTCCCAAAACATGAAGCCGGTAGAAAGTTTTATTTCCACCTCCGTGTCGTTTGAGCCATTTTCAAATTCAATTGGAATTACAAAATCGCGGGCAGCCACGGGACCCACCGTGGTTATGTGTTGTACAAGTTCCCATTGTCCGCTTTTTTTGATGTAAACGCTCAGCGGAAAACCGTGATTTTCGATGTCGGCGATTTGAATTTCGCGCGGGAGTTCGGCTTGTTTTTCTGTCCATTTTTGATAATAAGCGCCAAATTTTTGAGTAAATCTGCCGTACAAAATGTCCAGCCAAAAACTGTTTCTTGCATTCAGCACCAGCCTCCCGGATTGGGCGGCCGCCGGTTTTTCAAATTTTAAAACCAGGTCGTTTCGCGGCTGCGATTCGTCATTGAAAAAATAGAATTTATTATCGGTGTCGGCAAGAATTTCGGAAGGCGTTTCGCCCGACGGAGTCAAAACCGAGGCAGGCGATTTCGGATTTTTTATTAAAAAAGGCTGCCCCGCTGCATCCAAAAGCACCGAACCTTCCCCCTCGTAATGCACGGCAAGCAAGTGCGCAAAGTCGGTGTATTGGCGCTCTTTCAGTTCATTGGTGATGCGTATTCTGTATTTATTGTCTTCCGGTTTGAGCGCCGGCAGCGGCAAATAATCTTCCCGCTCGGTATTCGGATTAAAAGCGCCGCCAAATGTTTCGCCCTGTAAAATAAATGTCTCACCGTCGGAGGCATACACAAATGGACAGGAGCTTTTAGTGGCGACTATCAGGAGTATAATAGCTCCGAAAATGCCTATCGTGGTAAGCACCCATATAGCTATCTCCTTACCGGTATTTTTGTCTAGGATTCGTATCTCGCTCACGGTGTTGAGCTGCGTTTTGAAATTTCCTTCGGAGATAACGCCGGCTTCTTTTTTCAGGTAAATGTGGGCTTCGTTTACCACCGAGTATTCAAAATTTTTGTATCTGGTGGAGCGCTCCGGCGTGTAATAAATTTTCTTTTGCAGCGGATTAAGCACCCCCGAAAGGCTGAGGGAGTCGAATTCGATATTATTGATTTGAAATGTATTACCTTCCGCGTCGTGTACGACGAAGTACTTGCCCAGTTGGCTCAACTCTTTCAGGTAAGGCGTTTTTTCGGGAATGACGTAGCGGGTTCTGAAGTATTTACAACCGGTGTCGGAGACGAGTAGCAAAATTGCCAGAATGAAGGACAGGG
>CALMIT010000299.1 GCA_937864255.1 uncultured Saprospiraceae bacterium | reverse complement strand
CGTTTGAACCTTCCAGGTTGGTGCTGCTATCCGGCAATAAAATATTTTCAAATAAAAATTGCAGGATACCACCCTCTTCCATCGAAAAAGTATAAGGATGACTTGCAGCGCCCGGCGTGATTGTCGTGCGGTCAAGCGATTCGTCCAGTTTATCTTCCACCCGCACAGTGAAGGCAGTATCTGTCCCCGTATTTTGAAAGCGGATAGTGTATTCGATTGTAGTGCCGGGCAATATGAAATGTTCTTCACCATAACCCTGCGGGTTGGCTATTTTGTCGTTGGGGTCATACGAGCCGAGGTTTTGCTGGCAATCAATTTCACGAATACCTTCCGGATTGGTCTGGGGAAAAAGATTGACTACGCCTGTGGTAAACGAACCCTGCGCGTTTGTGCCACAACCTTCTAGCGAAACGGAAGGATGAATTGGATTCGGAAAATCAGCTACTTGATCGGCTTGTATCGTCCAGGTAGCGCCGTTAGCAGGCATGGAAAAAATTTGAGACTGACCGGCATCCAGTTGAACGGAGCCTGCGCGGTACATAATAATGTCCTCGACGATGATGTAATTGGAACTTTGGAGCATATTTCCGGTTCCTGCATTTTTCAACTCAAGTCGTACCGAGTCGCCGTCGCACCACGCGTCAGTTATCAACAAAGCGCCGCTCCATTGTGCGTTTTCGGTGCAAAAAGTATCGGGGTAGATGTGTACTTCGGTGCAGTGTGTTTGTCCCAGCAGCGCCGCACATTTCAAATAAACATTGATGGAAAAAGAACCACATTCGCCGGAAGGAATATCGCCGACATTAAATTTCATATAATTGCCATTGACTTCGCTGGGCGTTATGCTGGAAAAATTATAAACCAGAAAAGTATCCAATTCTACTTCAACATAAGCGTCGGTAGCGGCCTCGCTGCCGTAATTGCAATAATTGACATAAAGATTATTGTAAAAACAGCGCCTCAATCTGGGACTTCCGATATCAACGGTGAGTGCCGGACAATTTTGGCTGATCTGCACGCCGAAATCATTTTCAAACAGCTCGTTACCCGGGTTGGGAGAAATTTGATACACGCCCGGACAATTGCCATTATAATTTATCTGACTGACGAGTTGAAGTTCGTACAAAGTATCATTGACGGCTTGCGTGTTGACGTTTATGAAATACTTGCCGTCCGCGCCGCTCAGTGTAGTAGCAGTATTGCCGGAAGGAAATCCTTTTACCTGCACCACCCAATCTTCGAGTCCGGACTCGGCGGAGTCTTTTCCACAATTGGAGTCTGCATCCAGAAAAACGGCGCCGATGAAATTTTTACCATTGGGGGCGACCGTGGAAACGGTTACGGGAGTCGTGCAAGTCAGCCAACGCCCCGAGCCATTGCCTAACCAGACTTCCATAGGAATGATCAATCCATTCTGGTGGCTGTAAAGTGAAAAATTGCCCGGAGGAGGTGGCGTGACGTGATCCGAAGAATCCAAATGGATAGCTCTGATATCGAGATTCTGAAAAGAGCAATCCATGTAAGCCCTGTTTACAAGGTTTTTCGGATTCACCCGGGTAGAATCTCTCGGGAAAAAGCTAAAACTCGTGAGTCCCTTGCACTTGAGCGAATCGGCGGGCAAATTTCCGCCGCAAGGCGTTATGACCAGATTGCCCCAGCAGGTTTGTTCTTCCGTCAAATCGTGGATATAATAAAGAAAACTCTGAGTAGTCTGATCTACGGTGATAATACTGTCTGCCGGGTCGTTCGTAAATGAATATTGATGGTCGGAGCAAATACTGCCGGAGATGAGTTCGCTGAAATGAACGTCCACTGTTTCGCCCTCCGGCGCCAGCACTTCATAAGAACCCAGGCAGTTGAGCGGACAGGGACTGGGATCTCTGAAAATGATTTGCCCCCAGCATTGATTACCACTTGTCAAATCGGTAATGGTGTAAACAAAATCCTGAGTTCCGAAAGGAAGGATAATTACAGAGTCTGCCGGATTTTGGGTAAAAGAATACAAATGCCCCGGGCAAAGTGCTCCCGCCACTACATCCTGATAAGAAAGTGTGAGCGCTCCTCCCGGCTGTAACGGAGCAAAAGTCAGTTCACTCACGCAAGCAAGGTTGCACTGAGCCGATATTTTCGGTATTGAAAATAAAATACCAGATAAGATGAGCGCAAAGCGTATGGATTGTAAAATTCGTCGTGTCATGGGTGTAAAAAGTTTAAATAAAAAAAAACGGTTCGATTCTTTGGGCATGCCTGTGATTTTTAAAGCTGTTTTGTGAAATTCAATTTGCACGGTACAAAAGTGGCATGAATGAAAACTTCTTACAAATACTTTATCGGGCAATTGTAGAATAAAAAATCAGCATTATTTTGAAGTATTCCTTTGTTTTAAGTTGATTTGAAAAATGTGTATAGAATTTGAAATTGATTTTTATGTTCTTTGTCCAGAAGAATTTTTGCAACCGAATAATTTTAATTTTTAAAAAACTGCATGGAAGATACCCTTTTGATCAAAGTGTGGGAGCGCCTGCGTCCGGTGGAGTTGAAAAGTTTTGAAAAATTTATCCGGTCACCTTTTTTTAATCAAAGGGAAGACGTGACGCGCCTGTACGATTGGCTGGTGAAAAATGAAAAAAAGCAGGGATTGCAAAAAGAAGCTGCTTTCGCTTTTGCTTACCCGGGTCAGGATTTTCACGATCAAAATTTCCGTCTTTTGCTCAGCTATTTTTTCAGGTTGGTGGAGCAGTTTTTGAGCTTGCAGCACATTTTACCTGATAAATTATTGCTCAAACAACACCTGGCGGAAGCATACCAGGCACACGGACTCACGGACAATGCACTGCGCGTCGTACGGCAATCCAGGCAAATATTGGAAAAGGATACTTTTGAAAACGTAGCCAGACTCGAATGGCAATACAATTTGCGCTTTCACGAATTCAAATTTGATACGGAGCAGCACCTGCTCAATGCGGCGGATTTACAAGCGCTTTCGGATGATCTTGATTTGATTTATCTTTCAAAAAAACTCCGCCAAATTTGCATGTTGCTCAATAATAAAGCTGTTTACAAGACGCATTTTGAAATCGGATTTTTAAATGAAATCATTAATTATATTGAACAAAAAGAATTGATCGCGCATCCTTCCGTCGGCGTTTATTATTTTGCTTATCTCACTTTGTCGGGGCACCGCGAAGAGCAGCATTTCAGGCAGTTTAAAAAAAGTCTTTTTGAAAAAGCGGGCAGTTTTCCGCCTGAAGAACTGCATGAATTGCACCTTTTGGCTATCAATTATTGTGTGCGCAAGCTAAATGAGGGCAACCAACTTTTCTTTCCCGAAGTTTTGGAATTGTACAAAGAAGGTTTGCGCACGGGCACTTTGCTGGACAACGGCTTGCTTTCCCGTTTTACTTACTACAACATTGTGGTGGCTGCCATCAAAACCGGCGACTTCTCTTGGGCCGAAGATTTTATTTACAGTTATAAAAATAGCCTTGAAAAAAGATACCGAGAGAGCATTTTCAGTTTCAATCTTGCGCGCCTCGAGTACAGCCGAAAAAACTATGATACTGCAATGAAACTATTGCAAAAGGCAAACTATCGCGACGTGCTTTTTAGTCTGGCGACAAAAACCCTGGCCTTAAAAATTTATTATGAACTGGACGAATTCGATCTGCTCCAAAGTCATCTTGAAGCGATGAAAAAGTTTATCTCGCGCAAACACGTCATCGGCTACCATCGCGACAATTATCTGAATATCGTTCGCTATACTCAAAAACTTACCGGGCTGAATTATTACTCGAAAAAGAGCGTCAGCGACTTGCGGCAGCAAATTGAAAATGAAGAAATCCTGACTGAAAAAGAGTGGTTGCTGAGCCAATTAGGTTTTTAAAAAATCAGTTTTGATTTTTAACGTCATTTTTGCTTTAAGATGTCGATTTGAAATAAAACGGCAGCAGAAAGTACGACCTGCCGCCGTTTTATCATTTTTGAAAATGCAATTTTACCTCACTACAAGTATCGGCGTCTTACTTTTTTGACCCACTATCTTTTCCGTCACGCTACCAAACATAAAAGCTTCGAAAGGCGTGTGCCCCTTCGCGCCGATGATCAAGAGGTCAAAATCGCCCGCATCCGCATATTCGCTTATAGCGCCGGCTATATTGTGCCAAGCGTTTTCCATGATTTTATAAGTTGTACCCGCTTCATTTATCTCATAACGCGATAAAAACTCCGAATAGGAAGTCTTGGCGGTATCCAGCAACATTTGATTAAAACTGTGGTATTCCTCTTCATTGAGATGATAGCCCGTCGGTGGAAAATCCACCACATAACCCGCCGTTATTTTTGCCAGACTTTCATTGAGGGCAATGCTTTTTGCAAACTTTAACGCGCGCGCCGAATTTTCGGAATAATCAATCGGTACGAGTATTTTTTCGACTTTTTCCCTGCTATCAGGCGTTACAAAAAGTACGGAAGCATTTTTGAGATTACGCGCCACGCGTTTGGCGTGTATGCCGCTGCCTTCGCTGATTTCTTTTTTGCCCACAATCACCAAATCTGCGTTTTTAAGTTCTGCCCAATGCAATAATTGCTGGTAGGGTTTTCCTTCCACCACCATACATTCATAATCTGTCTCCGGAGCAGGGCCGAATATATTTTTTACTTCGGTTTCTAATTTTTTCAGCGCGGCTTCGTCGGCAGGTATTTCCGGGGCGAATTTTTTTGAAAAATCAAGGTCAAGATTTTTTATGGTAGAAAAATCCGGCACTATGTGGATGAAGTAAAATTTTTTAACATCCATTTTTGATCCGATAAACTTTGCATATCGAATCAATTTTTCGTCCAGTTTGCTGAGATCCAGCGCTACCATTGCGGTAGAAAATTGTCTGTTTGCCATTTTAGGTAGTTTTCCGAGAGTGAAAAAATCAGTTTTTAAAATATTTCGATAATCCGGCTTGGCTTATGACGCCCGCCGGCGTCTTCTAGTTCAAACCGGACAGTCAAAATTCCATTTTTGCATTCTGCCTCTATTACTTCTTTTTTAAGATTGCGACTTAATTTAAAACGCCTTGCAAACTTCTGCATATTGAATTCACTGAGTACAAAATTTTCGTCTTTTACCTCTTCTGATTTTGACTTTTCGCCTTTTACAATCAAAGTATTTCCTTTTAAACTCACTTCTATTTCCTCTTTTGAAAACCCCGGCACAGCTATTTGTAGCGTAAACCTTCCGTCTTCTTTTTTCAAATTGGCGGCAGGTTTTGTAGTATCCCACGGAATATCAAAAGCACTGCGACCCAAAAAGTGGTCAGGGTCAATGACGGGCGCATACTTATCGCCCATCCAGTCGAAAGAACGGTTGCGAATGCTGTTGCGGAACATGATAGAAGTTTTTTAAATGATCAATCAATTATTACTACAAAAGTACTCGCCTACCGAAGGTAGCTTCAATGGATTAGATCAATAAATAAAATGACTTTGGTCAAAAAAAGAAGCCGTGGCACGAACGTATCCGTGTCACGGCAAAAGGGGGTTACTTATTTGGTTAGGGGGTATTTCCTGATTACTGAAGTATCACTTCGCGCTGTTCTACCATCTTGCGGATGTTGATGAGCGCGTAGCGCATTCTTCCGAGCGCTGTATTGATACTCACCCGCGTCAAAGCGGCAATTTCTTTAAAGCTCATATCGGCGTAATGCCTGAGTATTACAACTTCTCTTTGTTCCGGCGGCAGCATATCCACCAACTGCCTGATGCGATCGTGGGTTTGGCTACGAATTATATTTTGCTCCGCATTCAAATCTTTCGACGACAGCACATCGAAAATGTCGAAAGTCTCGGTAGGCTGCACAATCGAACGACGTTTGCCCCGGCGGAAATAATCCACGCAAAGGTTGTAGGAGATGCGCATAGCCCACTGTCCGAATTTACCTTCGTGGTTGTATTTACCTTCGCGCAAGGTGTTGATGATTTTGATAAAGACCTCCTGAAAGATGTCTTCAGCCAAAGCATCGTCTTTTACAAAAAGATAAATGGAAGTGTAAATTTTTTCCTGATAGCGGTTGAGCAGTTCTTCGAATGCTCTTTCGTCACCGGCGAGGTAACGGTCAATCAATTGCTGATCATTCAACGGCGTAACTTGCATAACTAAACCCATTTTAACGGTTAGTGAATAATATTTTTTGGTTTAGTGTAGAAGTTATGACTTATAGGCGAATGACAGTTTTTTTAGAAATTGATTAAACGTTAATGAAAATGACAAAGAAAAGATTTCAAATAGTAAGCCAAAGTAATGGTTTTTATCAGGGCGGCGCAGGATTTGGATAGTCCTTTAACAAAAAATTAATTCAAAAAGTAAAATAATCTGCCGCTTGATGCTGCAAATGTAAAATGCTTTTTGGCAAAATGTCAATCCCGAAAATTTAAAATTTCCCGGATGTCCGGTTTTTACCCCGAAAACCATAAGTTTGGCTGTTTGTTTCAAAAAAGAAAATTTAAAAAAATACCCGACGCGAATGGCCTCAGCAAAGAAGGATGTGGTACTCGAAAAACCGGCTACCGAAAGATTCAAAGACGAGATTTTTATCAAAGGCGCACGTGCCAACAACCTGAAAAACGTGTCGCTGCATATTCCCAAAAATAAATTGGTGGTAGTGACCGGCGTGTCTGGCTCCGGCAAATCCAGCATTACGATGGACACGCTTTTTGCCGAAGGGCAGCGGCGCTACGTGGAAAGTTTGAGCGCTTATGCCCGGCAGTTTTTGGGGCGTATGAAAAAACCGGACGTAGATTTTATAAAAGGAATTTGTCCCGCCATTGCTATCGAACAAAAAGTAACTACTGGCAACGCCCGCTCCACGGTGGGCTCGATGACGGAAATTTATGACTTTATGCGCCTGCTATATGCGCGCATCGGCAAAACATATTCACCCGTTTCCGGTGAACTGGTCAAGAGACATCAGGTGTCTGACGTTACCGATTATATTCAAAGTTTTCCGGAAGGAACGAAAATTCGCCTTTGTATTCCTTTGCCGGTAAAATACCAGGATCGCAGCCTGAAACAAGAGCTTGGCTTGCTTTTGCAAAAAGGTTACACACGGGTAGTTTGGAAAGACGAACTACATTACATCGAAGAATTTTTGGATAAAAAGCTGCTCGATCTTTCTAAAAAACTCAACGCCTACGAAGCCGAAAATATTAGCATTTTGATTGACCGGTTTGTGGTAAAAAAAGAGGACGAAGAAAATATCAAACGCATAGCAGATTCGGTGCAAACCGCTTTTTACGAAGCGGAAGGCGCTTGTCTGGTAGATGTCGAAGGGCAGCCGTCCAAATATTTTAATAATCGGTTTGAATTGGATGGTATGGAATTTCCTGATCCCACGCCACAACTTTTCAACTATAATAACTCACTTGGCGCTTGCCCCACTTGCGAGGGTTACGGCAAAGTGATGGGTATAGACGCTGAAAAGGTTGTGCCCGATGCATCGCTGTCGGTTTATGAAGGCGCCATCGCCTGCTGGAAGGGAGAGAAATTCGGTTTGTGGTTGGAAGAATTTTTGAATGTGGCGCACAAATTTGACTTTCCGGTGCACAAACCTTACCAGGATTTGAGTAAAGAGCAGCGCCGTTTACTGTGGACGGGCAACGAGCATTTTTACGGCATAGACGCATTTTTTAAAGAACTGGAAGAAAAAACCTACAAAATTCAAAACCGCGTGATGTTGGCGCGTTATCGCGGAAAAACTAACTGCCCAATTTGCGACGGGCATCGCCTGCGCCCCGAAGCCACTTACATCAAAATAAACGGGCGGCATATTGCCGAGTTGGTGGATTTGCCCATCAGCGAACTTTCCGTTTTTTTTGAAAATATCGAACTGGGTGATTTTGATAAAAAAATAGCCAAGCGCCTGCTTTTGGAAATTACCGGACGATTGCAATTCATGAAAAACGTCGGGCTGGGATACCTGACGTTGAGCCGGATTTCCAACACGCTCAGCGGCGGCGAAACGCAGCGCATCAACCTCACCCGCACGCTCGGCAGCAACCTGACCAGTTCGATGTATATACTTGACGAGCCAAGCGTGGGACTGCACCCGCGCGACACTAGCAGGTTGGTTACTGTATTGAAAAATCTGCGCGATTTGGGCAACACAGTGGTCGTCGTGGAGCACGAAGAAGAAGTGATTAAAAATGCCGATTTTCTTGTGGATATAGGCCCGCTCGCCGGCCGACATGGCGGCGAAGTGGTTTTTGCCGGCCCTTTTGAGCAGATTTACAAAGAAGCTGCCGACAGTCTGACGGCAAAATATATGAAAGGCAGCATGGGTATTGCTATTCCCAAAAATCGCCGTAAGTCTGTTCACGCCATCCACATCAAAGGAGCGCGGCAGCACAATCTGAAAAATATAGACGTAAAAATTCCGCTGAACGCACTGACGGTGGTCACGGGCGTATCCGGCTCCGGTAAAACAACTTTGGTCAAACAGATTTTATACCCGGCACTCAAAAAGCAGTTTGGCGACCCCGCGGCACAATCACCCGGCACCCACATCGGTTTGGAAGGTGATTTGAAAAAAATAACCGCCGTGGAAATGGTGAACCAAAGCCCGATCGGAAAATCTTCGCGCTCCAATCCGGTCACGTATGTAAAAGCCTACGACAGCATCCGCGATCTTTTGTCAAAACAACAACTTTCGCGCATCCGTGGATTTCAACCCAAACATTTTTCTTTTAATGTGGAGGGCGGCCGCTGCGAGACCTGCAAAGGCGAGGGCGAGATTTTGGTTGAAATGCAATTTTTAGCTGACGTGCACCTGGAATGCGAAGATTGCAAAGGCCAGCGCTTCAAACAAGAAGTGCTGGACGTGCATTACAAGGGCAAAAATATTTTTGAAATTCTGAATCTGACAGTGGAAGAAGCGCTCGAATTCTTTGCCGATCAAAAAGACATTATTCAAAAAATCCGCCCGCTCAATGATGTTGGTCTGGGCTATGTGACGTTGGGGCAGTCGTCCAGCACTTTGTCGGGCGGCGAAGCGCAACGCGTCAAACTCGCCAGCTTT
>CALMIT010000298.1 GCA_937864255.1 uncultured Saprospiraceae bacterium | reverse complement strand
ATGACTTGCGATGATAAAAGATGCCTCCCGCCCACCGATGTTGAATTTAATTTTAATCTCGGCGGCGCGCCGGCAGAAATCGCCGACGCCGGCGGTATCAAAATCGTGGGCAACGAAATAGACCAGGAACGCCCCGAAATTCGCGCCACTTACAAAACGCCCGTCGGCAATTGCGGCGAGGAAAATGTGGCGCGCGGACAGTCGCTGCTCTGGACTTTCATCCTTGGGTTTTTGGGCGGTTTGGTGGCTTTGCTCACGCCCTGCGTGTTCCCGATGATACCGCTCACCGTCAGTTTTTTTACAAAAAGTAGCAAAGACAGAAGCACCGGCATCAAAAACGCTTTGTGGTACGGCGCTTCCATCATCATTATTTATGTGACCATCGGGTTAGTAATTACCAGCGTTTTCGGAGAAGACGCGCTGCAACAACTTTCTACCGACTGGATTGCCAACACGCTTTTCTTCCTCATTTTTATCTTTTTTGCGTTTTCATTTTTCGGTTATTACGAGCTCACTTTGCCGAGTTCGTGGTCAAATAAAACCGACAGCATGGCCGACAAAGGCGGCATGATCGGTATTTTTTTCATGGCTTTCACGCTGGCAATTGTTTCGTTTTCCTGCACCGGTCCGATCATCGGCTCGGCGCTGGTACAATCGGCGACCAACAAACTCGGGCCATTTTTGGTAATGCTCGGATTTTCGAGCGCACTGGCTTTGCCTTTCGGACTTTTCGCAGCTTTCCCCGGTTGGTTGCAGTCGCTCCCGAAATCGGGCGGCTGGATGAATTCGGTCAAAGTCGTACTCGGATTTTTGGAGTTGGCGCTGGCTTTAAAATTCCTCTCCGTCGCCGATATGACGATGCACTGGGGCATTTTACCGTATGAAATTTTCCTCGGCTTGTGGGTGATACTTTTTGGACTGACAGCGGCTTATTTATTCGGCTGGATAAAATTTCCACACGACAGTCCGATGAAAAAAATGTCCGTGTTGCGCGGTGCTTTTGCGCTACTTTTTGCAGGCTTGACCATTTATCTCGCCACTGGCTTTTTGATCAATG
>CALMIT010000297.1 GCA_937864255.1 uncultured Saprospiraceae bacterium | reverse complement strand
GTCCACTCCAAAGCATGGCAACTAAAGAAGCTAATACCGCCGAGAATGGTCAGAAACATCCAAAATGCCACGCCTCTTTTGTTTTCTCGATGCCCTTCCTGCACCCCGCGCACCATGGTGACGGAACTGATGATGAGCAAAAACGACATGATGGTGACAAAAATGAGCGGTGCGCCGTGGACGCCGAAAGGCGCTGTGGAAAAGACAAAATCCGGAACCGGCCAAGTCGGCGAACTAAATCTCAATGCACCGTACGCTATCAAAAAACCCGCGAAGGTAAAAGCGTCCGAAAGCAAAAAGTACCACATCATCAATTTGCCATAGCTGGCGCGAAAAGGCTCCTGCCCTCCCGACCATGCGTTTTCCTGCGATTCGACGTTGTGTTCTAAAACAGTGGTATCTGTAGCCATGAAAAAACTATTTCAGAAATTTTTAAAGACTAAATTTTATTATCCTTTTCAAAAAAAATCATTGTGTCAAAAAAAACAAAAGCAGATACAGCCAGAGAAAATCAACAAAATGCCAGTAAGTCAGCGTCAGTTCAAATCTCAATTTTCGCGTATCCGTCACTTCAAAAGGCAAAGCAAAAGCGTGTAAAATTGCCATGATAATGGCGGCGATGCCGCCCAAAACGTGCGCCGCGTGTACGCCCGAAATCACATAAATAAATGAGCCGGAAGGATTTCCGTCAAGCATGATGCCGATAGACTGCATCGCCATCCAGCCCTGATATTGCAAAACAATGAACGCAACGCCCAAAATCGCGGAGACGACCAACAGACTTTTGTAACGCTTTTCATTTCCGTTTTTAAAAGCCAGATAAGCGCCGTGTAGCGTCATACTGCTTACCAGAATCACCGCCGTGCTGACAAAAAACACATCAGGCAAACGAAATTCAAGCCAGTTGCCGACGGCATGCCGTACGATGTAGGCACTCGTGAAGGCGGCAAACATCATCATGATGCTTGCGCAGCCAATCCAGAGCGCAAACTTGAGCGGATGTATTTTACCGACTTTTTTATTTCCGACTGCCACTGTACTCATATTTCAAGCCGTTTAAAAAAGGAATTTATCCAAAAACAAAATCAAAATCACCAGAGGAAGATAAGCGAATGACGAAAACATCAATTGCATCGCCGACTTCCTGTCTTTATTTCTGTAAAGATTCAAACCGAAATAAGCATAACCGAGGCTCAACAAAACCAGAAAAATACCCGCGCCTATACCTGTCAGACTCAATAAAGGAAGGCTTCCGCAAACAAGCGCCAAAAACATGGCGTAAATGAAAGAATGCCAACCGATTTGAGGATCCCGCTCGCCATTTACGGCGGGTATCAGTTTGTAACCTGCTTTTTTATAATCGTCAAAACCAACCCAGCCAATCGCCCAAAAATGAGGAAACTGCCACAAAAACTGTATCGCAAAAAGCATGAGCGCGAAAGTTGTGATTTGTCCCTCGGCAGCAGCCACGCCGATGAGCATGGGCAAAGCGCCGGGTACGGCGCCCACTGCTACTGCAATCGTTGAAACTCTTTTGAGCGGCGTATAAATAAAAGCATAAATGACCAGCGAAAGCGTACCCAAAAATGCGACCCAGTGATTGACGAGGGCAAGAAAAGAAATGCCTCCCAGACGCATAAGCCCCCCCGAAAGAACCGCTTCCGAAACTGTCATTCTGCCCGCCGCCACTGGTCTGTTTTTGGTGCGCGTCATCAGTTTGTCGAAGTCTTTTTCCAAAACCTGATTCAGCGCATTGGCGGCAGCCGTGACTAAAAAGCCTCCCGATGCGAGCAGCAAAGCGACCATCCAATTCACGCCGAAAGGCGCTGCGATGATGTACGCCATCACGGAAGTAAAAACGACCGTTGCCGTCAGACGGAATTTTGCCAGTTGCTTGTAGTCGCTTATTTTCTGACCAAAAGCACTCAAAGAACTTTCTCCTCCTATCTCAGCAGCCCATTCCGGATTTTCTTTCCGCATCTTTTTTTGAAGCTGTTATAAAAATCGTTCGTTATAAAAAATTAGTGATCGCCGCTGTCTTTTTCACCTTCTTTCAGCGGTTCTACCTGCGAAATAAATTCGTGTCCGTCTTTTCCGTAGTCATACGGCCAGCGGTGAACGGCCGGAATTTTTCCAGGCCAGTTGCCGTGTCCCGGGTTGATCGGCGTGGTCCATTCCAGCGTACTTGCTCCCCACGGATTTTGAGAAGTAACTTTTTTGCCTTTCCACATGCTGAAGAAAAAGTTGACAATGAAAAGCACCTGGAGAAAAAATCCCACTACCGAAGCTCCCGTAATAACCTGTTTTCCTTCCAAAAAATGTTTAAAAGTATAAAAAGTGCCGAAGCTGTAATAACGACGCGGCACGCCCGCCATACCGAGATAGTGCATCGGCCAGAAAATGGCATAAGCGCCAATCATCGTACCCCAGAAATGTATTTTGCCGAGCGTATCGTTCATGAATCTTCCGAACATCTTGGGGAACCAATTGTAAATACCGGCGAACATTCCGAAGAATGCCGCGATACCCATCACAATGTGGAAATGCGCTACGACGAAATAAGTGTCGTGCATTTGAATATCTATGGCAGAGTTGCCGAGGAAAATACCCGTCAAACCGCCCGATATAAACATGGACACAAAACCGATGGCAAATAGTGAAGCTGCATTGTATCGAATATTTCCGCGGTATAAAGTAGTAATCCAGTTGAACACTTTCACCGCCGAAGGCACCGCAATAATCAAAGTGAAAATCACGAAGAAGTTGGAAATAAAAGGATTTACACCCGACATAAACATGTGGTGCGCCCAAACGATAAATGACAAAAAGCCGATGGCAAGCATGGAATAAACCATGGCTTTGTAACCGAAAATAGGTTTTCTGGAATGCACGGAAAGAACTTCCGATACCAGACCCATCGCCGGCAGGATGATGATATAAACTTCGGGGTGACCCAAAAACCAGAACAAGTGCTGGTACAAAATCGGGCTGCCGCCTACATTTTCGAGTGCCTGCCCGCCTACGAAGATTTCACTCAGGTAAAAACTTGTTCCCATGCTTCTGTCAAACATCAGGAGCAATACGCCCGATACCAAAACCGGAAATGAGAGCAAACCCAGAATCGCCGTAATGAAAAACGCCCAAATGGTGAGCGGCAAACGCCACATATTCATGCCTTTGGTGCGCAAATTAAGTATGGTTGTGATGTAATTGACGCCGCCCAAAAGAACCGACACCACAAAAAACACCATACTGATTATCCACAGTGTCATCCCTGCTCCCGATCCGTCGGAGGCCTGCGGCAGGGCGCTCAATGGCGGATATGCCGTCCATCCTCCCGAAAAAGGTCCGGTACTCAAAAAGAGTGAAAAGAACATCACCACGCCCGCCAAAAAGAAAAACCAGTATGAAAACATATTCAAAAGCGGTGAAGCCATATCACGTGCTCCGCACTGCAAAGGAATAAGCAGGTTACTAAACGTACCGCTCAAACCGGCTGTCAATACAAAGAACACGATAATGGTACCGTGCATGGTAACCAAAGCGTAGTAAAATTCCGGTGCGAGTTTTCCGATGCCGGTGGCTGGATCTACTTCGATCCATTTGCCCAAAAGCGGCTTCAACCAGGCGAGGCTTTCATCAGGAAATCCAAGCTGGAGGCGGAAAATGATAGACATTGCCGCGCCGATGAATGCCCAGAAAATTCCGGTGATAAGAAACTGGCGGGCAATTATTTTATGATCCTGACTAAAAACATAAGTCGTCAGAAAATTGGATTTGTATTTATCCCCCTCATGATGCTCGTGAAAATGATCATCGTAACCATATTTTTCGATCAGTTGATCGAGTTCCGAAGTTTGAGGAGATGTGGTCAATGTTGCCATGGACACTATTTTTTGATTAAGACTTTTTTAAAAATACCTTTTATCTCTGAAATCAAATTTCCAAAAAAAGGTTGATCGCTATTGTGACAAAATTCGCAATTCCGTTCTGCGGTTGTTTGCGCGGCCTTCTTCCGTGTCGTTGGTATCAATTGGTTTGTTCTGACCATAACCGACGGCGCGCAGTCTTGATGCAGAAACGCCCTTGCCGATCAGGTAAGCATAAACAGATTCAGCGCGTGTCTGCGACAAAGTCTGATTGCTATTGGAATCTCCCGTGTTGTCCGTATGACCGGCCAATTCCAGGCTGATTGTATCTGCTTTGCTCAAAATACTGGCTATTTCGTCCAACTGATATTTCGAATCTGTTTCCAATTCGGCGGAGCCGGTTTTGAAAAATACGTAACTCAGTTTCAAAATTTTGTCGGCAGGGTTCTCGGCGCTCAGCGCTTTTTCAAAAGCGTCGCGTGTTTCCTGCTCTACTTTCTTACCTTCAACGGGCAGTACGTTCACATTTTTGTATGGGTCTTCGTCTGTTTTACGAATTGTGCTGAGGTAATAAGACGACTGCTCTGACAGCCATTTATTGTATTCCTCTTCTTCCAAAATTCTCACCACCCTTCTCATACTGTAGTGTCCTTTGCCGCAAAGTTCCGCGCACGCCAATTCATAATCAAACACCTCCCACATTTTCGGCCCGTTCGGGTCGGCTGGGTCGGCAGGTTGTTGATACTCTTCGTATTTGCTCAATTCCTGACGATATTCTGCCGTGGTTTTTGTAGGCGTAAAAACAAAATAAGTCGGGATACCGGGCACTGCGTCCATTTTTACTCTGAAGTGCGGCAGGTCAAAATTGTGCAAAACATCCCTGGCGATGATTCTTACACGCACTTTTTTGCCTTTCGGCAAAACGATTTCGGAAGGGTGTAAATCGTCCAGGT
>CALMIT010000296.1 GCA_937864255.1 uncultured Saprospiraceae bacterium | reverse complement strand
AAATAACCCTCTGCGACATATGGCCGGGCACTTTACCCCCCCCTTTCCCCCCTGTGTTTTTGAATTTGTCCCAACCGCCATGAAAATGTCGCTTCCATTTTTTCATAAATCCGCTGCGTAGTTTCTGTCAAATCAGAAGCCGGAGCCACACTCAGCGCCTCTTTGAATCCGGTGTTTTTTCGCGCTATCAGCCTTCCGTTTTCCAAAACAAAATAGGCGGTTTCCGCCATACCCGACGAAAGCAGTTTCGAATAAAGCACCAGTTGCAAATCTTCCTCATTTTGTATTTTGGTTTGCCACTTTCTCGCTCCGCGCCATTTCAAATCCACGATAGCGAAGTTTCCGTCTTTTTCCAAAACCAGATCGGCAATACCTTTCACAGGTATATTCGAAAAATTTCCTTCCATCGGATGTTCGGCGTACAATACGCGCCAACCGTTTGATTTTATGGCAGAAATCAGGCTCCAGGCGGCAAATTTTATCTTATTAAAAAAGGCAATTTTATCAGGCTCGCGCCCGTACATCAGCAAAACCGCGCCTTCGCGTTGCAATAATCTTTTCAGTCTGTTTTCCACCCAATTTTCCAACTGACTTTTTGACCATTCATAAAAATTTTGCCGAAGCAGGCTTTCGAAAAGCCGGTGAGCGAGATTGCCCATGAGCGTGGCGTCTTTGACAACGCTCAAAATGGCTGATTTTGATAACTGAATTTTGTGCCTGAAAACCCACTGATGCGGGTAATAAAGCAAAGTCTCCAGACCTGTGAAAGATTCTTCCGCGCGCGCGCCGAGTTTTTCGGATTTTTTCACTTCAATAAAAGCCGGCGGCTGTCCCAATGTCTCGGCAGAAATATCAACCAATGTTGGCAATTTAAAAGCTGGACGAAGCAAGTCGGAATTTTCAAATGAATCAGCATAGACCGTCAAATCGCCGGTATCTACAAAGGCAGCTTCCAAATCTGCCATCAAAGGATGCGTTTTAAACTCTTTCCCGTTCACCGTTTCGGGAATAACCAGCCACAGTCTTTTTCGAACCATACGGAAGGGGCGCAATTGCTGCCAAAGTATCCGCTGGTTTTGCAATTCGGGAGTCTCAATGCGGGCATTTTTTGAAAATAAAAAACGGACTTCATCAGCGTACCACCTCGAAAAAAAAGTAGTGCGCTCCTTTTCGGCAAAATTCCACCAAATCAGTTCATCCACCGGCCCGGTTAAAGCAGCCGGGGGATACACAAAAGGCAGCCTCCCCAATTCTTCCTGCCGGAAAGTGACCGGCGAAGGTTCATAAATCGTGCGCACGATACGCTCCAACTCGAGAAAACCGAGCGCCGGTTCAGGCAAAGTGACAAGCAACTCTTTTATCCGCCTGGCTTGCTGACTCAGCACCAAAAGCGAACTCGATTCACTTTTTTCGTTTTCAAAAGCAACGCGCGCCCAATTTTCGAGATATAAAAAAACCTCCACGACTTCATTCTTGGGCACTTCGGAGGTGATGTCATACCTGCTTCTTTCAAACCAAAAATCGTATTGATGCTTGATTTCACTAAAACTTTTCCTTTTTATTTTCGAATTTTTTTCCCTCAAGCTGTCAAAAAAACGATTGATTTCAATATTCCAGCTATCTCCGTTGATGCCCGGATTTTTCGCCATCAGTTTTGCGATTATCACGCCGAGTTCGTCATCAAAAGGCTTCACGGCAAGTGAGACAAATTCAAGAATTTTATACGGATTGATAGGCTCCCAAAAAAAAGCCGTGACCAGTTTTAAAATTTGTAAACTCGGTCGTGCCAACGACGCCGACAGTATGCCGAGGCTCGGCACACCTTCCTGTACAAAAGCGTTGTCGAGAATTCTGTTCTTTTCAGGTACGAGGCAGCAAGGCTCGAAATTTGGATTTTTTGCAATGATTTTGGCAAGCAGCGGCGCCAAATCGCCCGCTCTTTTGCCTCTGATCAA
>CALMIT010000295.1 GCA_937864255.1 uncultured Saprospiraceae bacterium | reverse complement strand
CGCGCGAACGGCAGGGAGGAAGCACCCAAATCGCTGGAACTGCGCAAGCCCGAAGGCAAAAGCGCCCGCTTTGATTACACTTTCGACATGTACCCGCTCGAACTTAAACCGGGCGATCAGGTGACTTATTTTTTTGAATCCTGGGACAACGACGGCGTGAATGGCAGCAAATCTGCGCGTACCAATCTGCTGGTGTTCAATATGCCGACGGCCGAGGAATTTGAAAAAATGGAACAGCAAAACAACGAACAAATCAAAGACGACCTGCTGAAAGCGCTCAAGGAGAGTAAAAAGGTGCAGGACGAATTGCAAAAATTGCGCGAAAAATTATTGCAGGAAAAAGAGTTGAAATGGCAGGAGCGCAAAGAACTGGAAAAACTGCTCGACCGCCAGAAAGAATTGCAGCAACAAATTCAGGATGCCAAAAAGTCTTTTGAGGAAAACCTGAAAAATCAGGAGGAACTGAACAAGACGGACGAAAATATCCAACAAAAACAGGAGCAGGTTGAAAAATTGATGGACGAGGTGATGAGCGAAGAAATGCAGGAATTGATGAAACAGATCGAGGAATTGATGGAAAAACTTGAAAAGGATGGCGCTTTGGAAATGATGGAGCAAATGCAATTCAACGACCAACAACTGGAAAAAGAACTGGACAGAATGCTGGAACTTTTCAAACAGTTGGAAATGGAACACGAAATGCAAAAAACCATCGAAAAGCTGGAAGAACGTGCGGAAAAACAGGAAAAATTGAGTGAAGAAACCGGCAAGGAAAATTCTGAAAAAACACAGGAAGAACTCAAAGAAGAACAGGAAAAGATCAACGAGGAGTTTGAAAAAGTAGAAGAAAAAATGGAGGAGTTGGAGAAGAAAAATGAGGAGTTGGAAAATAAAAAAGACCTCGGCGACACAGAGCAGGATCAAAAAGACATCAACAAAGACCTGAACGACAGCAAAAAACAATTGGACCAAAAGCAAAATAAAGGCGCTTCAAAATCGCAGAAAAAGGCTTCCGAGAAAATGAAAAAAATGGCCGATAAAATGTCGCAGGCCATGGAGTCGCAAGCCATGGAGCAAATGCAGGAAGACATGAAAGCATTGCGCCAGCTTTTGGAAAATTTGCTCACGCTTTCGTTTGACCAGGAACAACTTATCAAAGATTTTGACCCGACTGAAATCAACACGCCGCGCTACGTATCGCTGACGCAGCAACAATTTAAGATCAAAGACGATTTCAGGCTTATAGAAGACAGCCTGCACGCATTGAGCAAGCGCGTTTTTCAATTGGAAAGTTTTATTACCGAAAAGGTCACGGAGATAAAATCAAATATGAAGTCTTCGCTCGAAGACCTCGAAGAGCGCCGCAAGCCGCAAGCCGCCGACCACCAGCAGCGCACCATGAAAAACGTGAATGATCTCGCGCTGATGCTGAGCGAAACTATGGCGCAAATGCAGCAGCAAATGTCCGGTATGATGTCCGGCAATCAAATGTGCAAAAATCCAAACGGGCAGGGTCAGAACGGCAATGTGCCAAAAGACAAAATGAGCGAAGGGCAAAAAGGGCTGAACGAGCAGATGAAAAAAATGAAAGAAGGGCTGGAAAAAAGCGGCAAAGGGCAGGGCAACAGTAAAGAATTCGCTCAAATGGCAGCGCGACAGGCCGCATTGCGCGAGGCGCTGCGCAAAAAACAACAGGAAATGCAGCAGCGTGGGAAAGGCGACCCGCAATTGCAACAAATCATAGATGAGATGAATAAGGTGGAAACAGATTTGGTCAATAAAAAATTGACCAACGAAATGCTGAAGCGCCAGGAAGAAATCCTGTCCCGCCTCCTCGAACACGAAAAAGCCGAGCGTGAGCGCGACCTTGACAACAAACGCAAATCCGAAACAGCGCAGCAATATGAGCGCAAAATGCCTCCCTCGCTGGAAGAATATCTGAAAAAACGCGAGGCCGAGATAGACCAGTTCAAAACAGTATCGCCCTCTTTGAAGCCTTACTACAAAAACCTGGTAGAAGAATACCACAAGTCGCTGAAAAGCGGCAAATAACATAAAAGGCGGTACAAAATGTACCGCCTTTTATGTTTAAAAAATGTGATTACGTTTCCAAAACCGCGTCCTGTTTTTAACACCATGTAAATCGTTCGCATTTACTGACTCTCCTTGTCCTTCCTTATCTTCGCCCAAAAAAGAGAAGAAATATGCCTGAAATATTAAGATTTTATGGGCTTTTAATATTGTTTTCTATTGCCGCCTGTAGCGGAAAACTGCCCGATGCACCTGCCATTGTTAAAAACAACTTGCCGGAAAAAAATCTGCCAAAAGATACGCTGAAAGAAACTCCGCCGGCAAAACTCTGGAGCATTATCGGGGTCGGCGATATGATGCTGGGTACCAATTATCCTTCACCCAATTATTTGCCCGCCAATGACGGCAAAAACCTCCTTGACGAAGTACGCGATATTCTCCGGGACGCCGACGTCACTTTCGGCAACCACGAAGGCACTATTCTCAACAGCGGCGGCACTCCAAAGACCTGCCGCAACCCGGATGCCTGTTACGTTTTTCGCACTCCCGAATCTTACGGCGTTCATTTTTCCGATGCCGGCTTTGATCTGATGAGCGTAGCCAACAATCATTCGGGGGATTTCGGCCCAATCGGACGCAAGCGCACGAAGGAAGTGCTGAGAGAACAAGGCATAGCCCTCGCCGGACTCGCCGGTACCGATGAGATGGCAGTGATAGAGCGAAACGGACTTCGCTTCGGCTTTTGTGCTTTTGCGCCCAATAGCGGCACCTGCGATATACGCAATCTGGCTTACGCCAAAAAACTGGTACAAAAAGTAGCCGCCGAATCAGACATCGTCATTGTGAGTTTTCACGGTGGCGCAGAAGGCGCTACCAATCAGCGTGTGCCTCGCAAAAGCGAAACTTATTTCGGAGAAAATCGCGGGAATGTATTTGATTTTGCCCACGCGGTGGTAGATGCCGGCGCCGATATTGTATTTGGCCACGGACCGCACGTCACCCGCGCAATTGAACTTTACGATGACCGGCTCATCTGTTACAGCCTCGGAAATTTTTGTACGTACGGACGTTTTAGTCTTGCCGGCCCGGCTGGTTTTGCGCCCATTGTCAAAGTTTTTGTAAATGAAAAAGGTGAATTTTCAAGTGGCGAAATCATTCCCGTTTACCAACTCAAAACCAGTGGCCCGAAAATAGATTCGCAAAAACGCGCCACAAAAAAAATCATCGAACTTACCCGACAGGATTTTCCTGACACACCCCTGAAAATTACTGAAACGGGTGTGATAGAAAGGAGACAGTAAAAAACGATTTGGTAATTTGCCCGTTAATAAAACAGCCACAGGAACAAGGCTAATCCAAATCCTTAAAAAGTATAATTTTGTACTATGCCAAAAAATATGGAGATAATTACAAAAATATATGAAGGAGATTGTAAAGACCACCTGAAATCGTTTCCCGACAATTCAGTTGACTTGATCATTACTTCTCCGCCGTATGCGGACCAACGCAAAACGACATACGGTGGAATTCATCCCGATCAGTATGTCGAATGGTTTTTACCTGCCTCAGAACAACTTTTCAGGGTTTTAAAGCCCACCGGAACTTTTGTACTCAATATAAAAGAAAAAGTCGTGGAAGGTGAACGCAGCACTTACGTCATAGAATTGATACTTGCGATGCGTAAGCAAGGCTGGCTTTGGACAGAAGAATTTATATGGCACAAAAAAAACTCCTACCCGGGAAAATGGCCAAATCGGTTTCGGGATTCTTGGGAACGGCTTCTCCAATTTAATAAAACTCGAAAATTCAATATGTATCAGGAAGAAGTGATGGTGCCAATGGGAGACTGGGCAAAATCCAGACTTAAAAAACTTTCCGATACAGATAAAATCCGGGACAACTCCAAAGTCGGCAGCGGCTTTGGTAAAAATATTTCAAATTGGCTTGACAGAGACATGGCTTATCCTACAAATGTCCTGCACCTTGCTACCGAATGTAATAACAAAAATCACAGCGCTGCCTTTCCGGAAGAACTTCCTGAATGGTTCATCAAACTTTTTACGCAGGAAAACGACACCGTTCTTGACCCATTTATGGGTTCGGGAACAACTTTGACAGTAGCAAACAGAATGAGGCGCAATTCTATCGGAATTGACATCGTACCAGAATATTGTGAAATGGTAAAAAGTCAATTAAGACCTGTTGAACTTTATTTATTAGACCCTAAAGAAAAATATGAAAAAACTAAACCTGATGACGGACGTATCGCATTACGTTGAGCAAAATATCGGCATATTTCATCAAAAACGTATCGAAAGCCTTGATAATCTAAAGCTCTCGCAAGTTTTAAAACGTAAGAATCCTTATCTTTTTAAAGCAAAATATGTTTCGACGGCGGAGTAAATAATTCGGGGTATCGTGGATGCACATATATCCTCGAATGAAGAAACTCTTTTTGGAGATTGGCTTGAAGGACTGGCGATTTTTATCAATAGTACGGTTTATGGAGGTAAAAAATCATCGGCGAATGGTATAGATTTGGAATTTGAAAAAGACGGGATTCACTTTATTGTCAACATCAAATCTGGTCCTAAATGGAGCAATAAAAGTCAACTGGATAAAATGATCATGGATTTTGGGGATGCCAAAAGGCGTTTGGCTACAAGCGGGCATAAAGCAGAAGTAATCTGTGTAAACGGATGCTGTTATGGCAAAGATGGAAAACCTCATAAATTTCCCAAAAAAGGAATAGATTATTATAAATACTGCGGGCAAAGATTTTGGGAATTCATATCCGGCGATTCAGATTTATATACAGACATAATAGAGCCGCTTGGGTATAAAGCAAAAGAAAAAAATGATGAATTCAATCAATCTTACACACGAATGATCAACAAATTCACCAAAGCATTTATCACGGACTATTGCAAAGACAACGGAGACATTGATTGGGAAAAAATAGTAAAATTCAATTCGGGAATGTGATATTCCTGGTAGCCTGCATATTTTGCTCCTTATCATGATCAACTTCATCCGTACCAATTCCGAGCACCCGGATTTTATCCGGCTGGTAAAATTCCTCGACGCTGAATTGTCTGAGCGAGATGGCGCGGAGCATACTTTTTATGCGCAGTTCAACAAAATTGACGCTATCAATCACGCTATAGTAGCTTACATGGAAGGCAAGCCCGCAGCCTGCGGCGCGATCAAGGAATACAGCGCCGAAGCAGTGGAAGTAAAACGTATGTACACTTTGCCGGCAGCCCGAGGAAAAGGAATTGCCTCCAAAATTCTCACCGAATTGGAAAAATGGGCGGCAGAACTATCTTACCAAAAATGTATTTTGGAAACCGGCAAACGACAGGCCGAAGCCATCTCCCTATATCAAAAAAACGGTTACTACCTGGTTCCAAACTACGGCCAATATGCCGGAATAGAAAATAGTCTTTGTTTTGAAAAAGAACTGCCCGCAAAATAGTTTTCCCCTCACTCCCCCATCACCATTTCTAAAATATCATGCGCATGAATCGCCGGCAGGTACTCAATATGCAGGTGGTAGTATTCGAGCAAATTTCGCAGCAGCGTTTTTCGCTGTGCGCGGGTAAAATTTAATTCATGTACCGTGGATAGATCCGTCCCGAGCAACTGCCCCACACTCTCACTTTGTTCTTGGCGCATATCAAAAAAAGGCGTCGCGGAAGTCCAGTCGCCACCCGGCAAAAATCCCAAAAAGCCCGTCAATTCAATTAAAAAAGCAAGGTGGTAATTGGCTATCGAGTGAGGAGTCGTGTCCAGCCATTCGAAGGCGTGGAATAAAAAATCGAACAAACGCCGGTTTTCTTCGCCCGTGCGAATAGTTTTCTGGCATACCTCGGCGATAAAAAGACTTACCGCGCCTTTTTTTATATCAAAAGGCAGGCTGCTGAACA
>CALMIT010000294.1 GCA_937864255.1 uncultured Saprospiraceae bacterium | reverse complement strand
TATATCAAAACGGTAACTGTTGTTTTTTTCATCACGTTGTAATGTACTGCATTATGGCTAGCGGGCTATTCCATTTTACGACTCTACTGTTTAACCCCAAAAGCGCCTCTCTTTTGTCAGCAGGCCGCTATCAGAAATTTATTACCAGACAAATTGTGTCTCCTGTAGTTTACAATTTTGGCATTCATAAAGTGGCAGCCGGCGCAGCACAAGCCCGCAAAATGATCCTCTGCTATCACGGCGTTGTAGAAAAACCCAATTTTTCTGTCAACAACCGACACATATCGCTCCGGCAATTTGAGGAGGACATGATTTATTTAAAAAATCGCTTTCGAATCGTTTCGATGTCGGAAATGGCTGTTTTGTCAAAGGAAAACAGAAAAGTTGAAAAAGACACCATCGTACTCACGTTCGACGACGGTTATGAAAATAATTTTCAAAATATAGCGCCGATTTTGGAAAAGCATAAAATACCGGCCACTTTTTACATTATAACAGAATCATTTGAGAATGAGGAATTTATGGTGTGGTGCGATCTGGTGGATTTCGCCAAAGCAGTTGTGGCGGAAGATTTGATTTTCGGTGATAAAATTTTCAAAAGATCAAATGGGTATATAAATCCCGACGCGCAAATTTCCATCACGGATTATATCAAAAAAATGGGATCGGAGCGCGAAGCCGCCCTGGAAGCGTTCGAAAAAAGATACCGCACACAGATAGCGCCTTTCGTAAAAATGCGGTCGCTTTGGAAACTGATGAGCAAAGACCAGGTAAAAACGCTGAGTCAAAATCCGCTTTTCGAAATCGGCTCTCATACTCAAAAACATTACTGTCTCGGAAAAATTGACGCCGAATTGGTAAAAAAAGAGCTTACGGAATCAAAATCCGCTTTGGAAAATTTGCTACAAAAAGAAGTAAAAAGTATCGCCTTCCCTGACGGCAGTTATAATGAAACCGCCAAAAAAATTGCGCTGGAAGCGGGCTATGAAAATCTGCTCGGCGTTCGATTAAACCAAACCGGAGATTTTTCGGAAGGAGTATTTTTTCCACGCTGGCCAGTCAGCAACAGTACCACACATCAAAGCAACATGATCCGCCTCGCAATGGACTGGAAAAAGTTTGCTTTCTGAAAAGCTTGTTTCCCTTTATTTTCAAAATTGGAAAAATCAGGAAATTCTCGGTCTCCTGAAACCCAGATTGACGAGGTAAATACCTGCCGCCGTTACTATAAACGCGAGAAAAATACCGAGCGTGAGCACCTCGTCCAAAACCAGCCAGCCCAAAAAAATTGCCACCAGCGGATTCACGTAGGCATAGAGTGACACAACGGCTGCCGGCAGTTTGTCCAGCGCGTACAAATAAAGCGAAAACGCCAGTGCCGAACTCACCGTGATCAGGTACAAAAGCGCCGACAGACTCATCCAATCGGCTTTTTCAAAAGTCGGGTTTTCCACAAAAAAACTCACAATCAGCAAAGCGCCGCCGCCAAAAACCATCTGAAATCCGGCGTTCATCATAGAAGGGTAATCGCGATTGTAATCTTTAGAATAAATAGAGCCGGAAGCCCAGAAAAATCCTGCCACGAGCGCCGCCAGCATACCCAACAGGTAAGCCGGATTCAGCAGGTTTTGCAGTTCGCTGCCGAAAATAATCACCGGACCCAAAAAACCCAGCAATACGCCCGCCGCTACTTTTTTATTCACTTTATCGCCGACGCCCATCAGGTAATTTACGACCACCACGATGATCGGAATCATGGAGCCGATGAGCGCGACAATGCCCGTCGGCACGAATTGAATGCTCCAGTTGACCAGCCCGTTGCCCGCTCCGATCATCAACAAACCATAAATCGCTTGTTTTTTTATATACTTCCGGCTTGGAATTGCTTTTCTTTGAAATGCAAAAATGAGTACGAGCAAAAGTACGCCTGCAAAAAACTGGCGTATACCGGCAAAATGAAAAGGACTAAACGAATGCAGACCGATTTTCATGAACATGTAGGAAGTACCCCAGATGATACACAAAGCAGCCACCGCCAGATATGCCTTTAAATGCACGTCGCGTTTTTTTAGAAATGAGGCGCAAGATTAGGCATTTTGTTCTTTAAACGGGTTTAATTTCGTTAAAAAAGGAAATTGAATTTCAACATTTACTTTTGTCAAAAATGAAAAATATGACGCTCCTGAATTTTGCGCTGGCCGCATTTCTGAGTTTGTGTTTTCAGAATTGTGCGCCGGCAAAAAAAGAACCGGTCGTACAAAAAACTTTAGCCGCCGAAAAACTGAAAATTCTGACCGGCGCCGAGCAGGTGGATAGTTACCTGCCCATGCTGCGAGGCAAAAAAATAGCTCTCGTGGTCAACCACACCGCCCGGATTGGCGAAACCCACCTAGTGGATTCACTGCTAAAACGCGGAATCAGCATCAGCAAAATTTTCGCTCCCGAACACGGCTTCCGGGGCGACGCAGATGCCGGTGAAAAAATCGCAGACGACAAAGACCCAAAAACAGGCATTCCGCTCATCTCACTTTATGGCAAAAAGAAAAAACCGACACAGGAAGATTTGCAGGATGCAGACCTCGTCGTTTTTGATATTCAGGACGTTGGCGCGCGTTTTTATACATACATTTCCACGCTGCATTTTATAATGGAAGCCTGCGCCGAAAATAAAAAACCGCTGCTGATACTTGACCGCCCCAATCCAAACGGGCATTACGTGGACGGACCGGTTTTAAAAAAAGACTTTCAGTCGTTTGTGGGTATGCACGAAGTTCCCGTCGTACACGGCATGACCGTCGCCGAATACGCCCGCATGATCAACGGCGAAGGCTGGCTGAAAGACGGACTAAGTTGTCAACTCGACTGGGTCAGTTGCAAAAATTATGACCACCAAAGCGCCTACCAGCTTCCTGTTCCACCATCGCCCAATCTGCCGAATATGCGGGCGGTTTATTTATATCCGTCGCTGTGCTTTTTTGAAGGTACGGTGATCAGCGAGGGGCGGGGAACGGACGCGCCTTTTCAGCAATTTGGTCACCCTGGGTTGGGTCTTTACAGCTTTGCTTTTATGCCCGTATCAAAAGCCGGCGCGCGGCGTCCGAAACTGGAAAACCAAACCTGCTTTGGCAAAACTTTTACTGACTTGGACGAGGCTGAAATTTTTAAATGGCGCAGTCTGAAACTTGAATACCTGCTGGAAACTCACCGGTTTTTGAGCGAAAGCGGAAGTGCATTTTTTTTGGAAAATAATTTTTTTGACAAACTGGCGGGGTCTGAAAATTTGCGCCGGCAAATTGAAAAAAATATGTCCGAAACGACCATCCGCGAAAGTTGGCAGGAAGACCTCAAAGCCTTCAAAAAAATCAGGAAAAAGTACCTGCTTTACGACGATTTTGAATGATACAGTTTATCAAAAACACTTCGCAAAATTGCGCAGGCAGATTCGATTTCACTTTCGGAAATAATAAGCGGCGGAGCAATGCGCAAACTGCAATTGTCAAACAAAAACCAGTCAATCAGCAAGCCGCGATCCAGACACATGCGCACTGCTTTTAAAACAAGATCGAAAGCGCCGATTTCGACCGCCA
>CALMIT010000293.1 GCA_937864255.1 uncultured Saprospiraceae bacterium | reverse complement strand
TGTGGAATAGCAGATTGGCCAACAGTAGTCGTATCAATAAGAACCGAAACAGGTAAACCCGTGGAAAATGTCACTGTAGAAGTGATTAGTTCAGTTCATTATGCTGTGGCGTTGACCAATGCTTTTGGAAGCGTGTTTTTTCAATTCTATAATCATGTGAAAAACATCAAATTTAAACCTGAAAAATTGGATAATCTGCTTGATAATATTGATGAAAAAGATTTTGAAGCAATTGCAGATCATATTTTGGGAAGAAAAAAAATTACTTCGCCTTATAAATTGATAGCGGCAGATATTAATAATTCCAAATCTATTACCGTCGCCGATTTGATTGAATTGCGAAAAGTGTTTTTGGGTTTGAAATCCAATTTTTCAAATAACAACTCATGGCGATTTGTGCCTAAAAACCACACATTTCCTATACCTTTTACCTTACAGGACGGTTTCCCGGAATTTATCATCTTACCGGAAATCACAATGGTGGTGCACTATTTTGAGTTTATCGGCATCAAAATCGGCGACGTGATTTGAGCCGTTTTCAAAAAATGACTAACATTGGGAAAATCTTTTTACAAAAAACAAACCTATGTTGGTCAGCCTGACAATCCGCGGAGAAAGCTACACCGCCGACCTTTCGCAGCCCATTGATATTTCCATTCCCATCGAAGCAGGCTTGGGAAAAGTGAATTGCTTTTACGCGCCGCCGGTTGAATTTTTGCCGGTTGTGGCGGGTAGTTTTGTCGGCTCAACGGCACAGGGCGGCCCGGTCAATTTTTTCAACATTAAAATCAATCCACACGGCAACGGCACTCATACCGAGTGTGTGGGGCATATTGCCCGCGAATTTTTTTCCATCAACGGCAGCTTGAAAAATTTCCATTTCCCGGCTAAATTGCTAACGGTTTTTCCAATCAAAACGGACGATGGCGATCGCGTCATTTTCAAAAATCAACTGGAAGAAATTTTTGAAAAAGGAGAAGCCGAGGCATTGATACTGCGTACCATGCCCAACGATGTGCGAAAGTTGCACACCAATTATTCGGGCGCCAATCCGCCTTATTTACACCATGAAGCGGTGGAATATCTGGTGGAATGTGGCGTAGAACATTTGCTTCTGGATCTGCCCTCGGTGGATCGGGAAGAAGACGGCGGCAAACTGCTGGCGCACAAAGCATTTTGGAAACACCCGGACACGATGGCGGCCGGACGACAAAATTGTACGATCACGGAATTGATATTCGTTGACTCTGTAATCAAAGACGGCTTGTATCTGTTGAACCTTCAAATCGCTTCTTTTGAATTGGATGCCAGCCCGAGTAAGCCGGTACTTTTTCGATTGGAGAGGGGTTAGGTCGTAGCTGGTAGTTCATAGTTGGTAGAAGGGAGGATTGTAAGTTGAGTTCGTTTGATAAAAGCAATCATGAATCACTTCAAAACATATCACTCCAAAATTTACCGCGACTTCAAAGCCATAGCGGCTACGGAGTATCGGGCGGTGGTGCGCTATTTTGAAGAAAATGAAAAGGAAATCTTCATTGCTGAGACTCCTTTGTACAAAGTTGAAAAATACAAAAAGAAGAAGAACGAAAACTCCGAATCAAACGAAATTTTGGATTACTCTTCTAAACTAAT
>CALMIT010000292.1 GCA_937864255.1 uncultured Saprospiraceae bacterium | reverse complement strand
TTTTAAGATTTTAGAGATGGAGAGGAGCAAGGCAGCGATTGCTCCTCCCCATGAAGGATTTACCTTTTTATCGTTAATGCAATGTCTTTTGAAACTTCTTTTACCATGAGCGCGGTGGTTGGCGCTTCATCGCCCCACCAGAGCGAAATTGCCACAACGATCGTGATAGCCACGGCCACAGCCGCGATGCTCACCACCGCGATAGCTGAGAAAATACCGAGCGCCATTACCGACGAACCATTGTCTGCCAGGAAGTCTTCGTAATCCTGTCTGCCCTGGGCGTCAATGCGGATCTCAGTACCGCCGCCATTTTGATCCAGATAGCTTTGCACCACCTGAGGAATGTCGCCGTACTGCATCCGCTCGTCCGTAAACTGGCGGAATTTTTGACCGGCTAACAAAATTCCCTGCTCAATCACCATCGGGTTGCCGGATTCCATCTGGGTTTTGAAATTATTCAAAAAGCCCGGCGTGCGCGCGTTGAGGTAAGCGACGAATTCGTCTTGGAGTGTGCGGTAGTAGCTGATTTCTTCGCCTTTCAGAAATTCGGTTATTTTGAGATTGTTCCTGATTGCCGGTATCAAAGCAGTAGCCGGACCGTCGGCAAAAAGAAAACTTTTCAAAAGCTGCTCACCTGTAAAACTGGACACTTCTTCGGAAAACGAGGTATCCGTTTTTGCAAAAATTTGCTCCGTGGTGCTCAGTAAAATTGTCATCGAAAGAATGGATGTGAACCAAACCGATGAAAACACTTTTCGTAAATTAGTAATCATGACAAAAATGTTTGAAGTGAAAAAATGGATTGATGCTGCCAAATTTTTTATGGAATTATCACAGATTCTTTTTCGACGCCGGCGTAATTTTTTTCAAACCGCCGGAGTAAAAAATCAAAATTCTGATCCAGTCGCTTGCCGGGTTCGAGCAGGTACAGGCAAAGCGCGCCGGCCATGCTCATGAAAAAACTAATCAGACCGAAGTAAATCACTATCATAAAATGAAAACCCAGACCCAGCAAAAACATGGTGCGCCTGAATCGCACTGAATTGGAAAACAGCATACCGAACAGCATGATTTCAAAACCAATGACGCCGTAGGTAAGCACGGAAGCAAAAACAGGATCGGTCAGCAGGTAATTTGACACGGACACCACAGCATCATTTCTGCCAAAAAAATTGTCGTTGATCCAATAATACAAAGCCGTGCCTTCCCGCCATTCCTGCGTACTGTACAATTTGCCGATGCCCGCTTCGAGGTACACAATGGCTACCTGGAGTTTTGTCAAAAAATAAAACACGCCCGCCACCGCCGATTCGCTTTTGGATAATGTTTGCGCCTCAGCGCTCCAATGGTTGCGCCGCTTATCAAGAAGTGTGACCGGAATCAACAAAAAGGACAGCACAGAAACCACCTGATCGCCGCCTTCCACGATGATCGAAGCGGTCATAAAACTGTAAGCCACCCACCAATGCAGCACCCCCGTGATTCTGGGACGCCAGCCCGCCACCACCGCAGACAAAATGATGATAGCCAGCCATTGCATCAGAAAAGCATTTTCGTAACCTGCGAGAAAAAAGAAATTCAGCCGGTCCAGTATAAAACCTGTCTTTTGCATTCCTTCAAAAGTGCTTTCGATGAAAAAGACGCTCGAAGGGTTGAAAATCAAGGTGGATAGCAGGCTGAGCGCCAAAAGGCTTCTGACCAGACCCAGCGTATTTGTGAGGGCAAGATTTTTCATATTATTTCGAATTATAAGTTAGTTGCCGGTTGCAATTTTCGAGGGAAAAGAGTACGTACTTTCTCCTGCTGTTTTCCGGCTGAAATGATTTTTTCCAGGCCCAGGGTATGGGTTTTTCCAAAATTGCCAGATAAGTGCCGGGCGATACATTGACCACCCTGGCGTCTTCATTGAACAAAAATTCTTTGCTCAATTCACCCGGTTGCGGAATGTCCGCGCCTTTGCGCGGCGTCCAGCTTTCTTTTTTAAATTGAGATAAAAGGAGCGAAAACTCGTAGGCAACGCGACGTCCTTTTCTGGATAGTCCAAAGAGGTTGGATTTGTCGGGATTGCCTTTTATTAAAAGTTCGTAATTGTCATTTTCCAGTTTGTAAATGGTCAGTTTTTCCTCCTGCGGGTCTTTTGTAAAAAATGCCCAGCCCTGCGGGAGTACTCTTTTGAAAAATGTTTTTGTGTGTGCATTCAGTTGCACCGTCGTCTCTTCCTGGTGTGATAAAAAATCACCCGCCACGATAAAAGCTCCCAACACAAAAACCAGGTAATACCAGTGATTGAACAGATTTTTCATGGTAAAATCATTTTTAAAAGAATCCGCCCCGAAATAGTGATCGGTTTATCCGGGAAAATTTCGAGACGGATTTGAGATGTTGTACAAATTCAATTTTATGGCAGATTCACCAAATCTGCTACCAGCCTGTCGGTAGTCAGGCTTTTGTTCGCAAGGATGTCCGTGAGTATGTCGTCATTAGCTACTATTTCAGTAACCCACAGATTAAATGAAATCACAACTGCTGCTGCTGCAACGGCAAGTGCCAATGCCACTACCACTACGACCCACGCCAATGCGCTTACTTCGCCGTGTCCGCTTTCATCTATCAGGAAAGCTTTGATGGCATTGACTGCCTGATGACGCTGCTCGTCTATGGAAAAATCGTATCCGCTCAAGTCCGGGAAATTCGGATTGGATCTGAGTTCGGGTTTGGTGCCCAGGGAGATAAGTATCCACTCCGCGCCCTTTTTGATGGTTTCGGAAATTTGATAGTGATCATTGCTGTTCACCGCATTTTCCAACTGTGCGAAAAAAGTAGGATCGTAACTCCGCACCTGATCAATCACCTCGTTTTGTATCTGAGTATATTCCGCATAATCATCGCCCGTCATCTCGTTCATGGTGCTTTGTTTCAGCGTATTCAGGGTCGGAATTTGTGTTACCAAATTGCCTTCCATGAAATAAATAGCTTTGAAAAGTTCGATTCCGCTGTACCGCGCGAGGTTTGTTTTTGCATTTTTCGCAAAAAGCGAATTGGAAAAATGAAGCGAAAGAATCGAAACCACCAGAAAAGCAATCACATAAGGTCTCGATACCAGTTGGTAAACTTTTGAAATTGTCATAGCAAAAAGTTTTAAAAAATTAGCGCCTACTCTTTTCAGGTTTTTCGGCTTCCACCTATGTTGATTCTTACAATTTGGTCACGATAGAGGCTATAAGTTGATCTTTCAGCAGATTGGTATGCTCAGCGCCAAAGCTGGCCGTATCTACATAAGCAACGATGACAACATAGCAGTAAGCTATCAGGCACTGACCGATAACCGGTGGGAAAGGCAGTACGACGACAGGCAGCAGTGAATTTTGTACTTCCGCATTAATGGCGGCTTTTAATGCATCCGGTGAATTGTCAGCGCCCATTCTGTCTTTGATGCGCTGAACAGCTTCTTCCTGCTGTGCAGGATCGGGCGTCATTTCGAGGATAGCCAGTGCGTTTTGCAATACCACCACGCCCTGCTCGATCATATTTCTGACCTGAACCGGATTTTTATGGCTTACTGCCTGTTCCAGTTCATAAAAAAAGCCGGGTGCATCACGCGCTACCTGCTGCACGATCAAATCCTGTCTTCTTTTGACCTCGTTCAGTTGTTCCT
>CALMIT010000291.1 GCA_937864255.1 uncultured Saprospiraceae bacterium | reverse complement strand
CCCGCAAAAAATATGAGCCTGCCCGATCTGGTACCTGCCGATATTGAACTTTTGGAAAAGGAAATAGACAGCATGGAGACAGAATTGCCGCCGCTCAAAAATTTTATCCTGCCCGGCGGACATGTTGCGGTGTCGTTTTGTCACCTGGCGCGCACGGTGTGCCGCCGGGCGGAGCGCCACGTCGTGGCTTTGCATCATTCCGAACCGGTGGAAAATATCATACTGGTATATTTCAATCGCCTGTCGGATTATCTTTTTGTGCTGGGCCGGAAAGTTGCCCATGATCTGGGTGTGGAAGAAATTCCCTGGAAACCGCGCGAAAAATAAGACGGGGCATTTTTCAAAAAAGAAAAATCCCGGCTTGCAGAATCCTTTTTAACTTTAGGGCGCATGAATGAGCAATTCCTTCCTTTGGCGGCACGCATCAGGTCAGTTGCCCGCTATCTGCTGATAGCCGCGGTGGTCGGTTTTATCAGTCTTTTATTTCCGGGCCATGCGCGTTTTCAGTTTGAATTCAGAGAAGGGCAGGTGTGGCACTACGAAGATTTGGTTGCGCCTTTTGACTTTCCCGTTTTGAAACCCGCTGAAACCGTCGAGTCGGAAATTGCCGCCATCGAAGCCGATTTTTCGCCTTATTACAGTTTTGACGACAGGGTGGTGAAAGGCGTTTTGGAGCGATTTGAAAATAATTTTCAAAAACAACTGCAAAGCCTGCCCGCCGACGGGCAGTTTGAAAATCTGCGCCGCCAGCCAGAGCGTTACAAAAAATACGGACAAAAAATCCTGGCATCTTTCTACCGGCAGGGTATCGTCAAGCTGGAACCCGAACACGCCGAAAAAGGAAAAGATTTTGTCGTACACATCCAGGAAGCCAATGTCACGCACCGTGAAACTGTCGGCAACCTGCTCACGCCCGAATCGGCAGAGAGCAGGCTTACGGATTCGCTTCCGGCGAGTCCGCTACCCGACGCAGACTTTTTGCTGTACGTAACGGAAAATATTTTTGAGCCGAATGTCTTTTACGACGACAGCCTGACTGCCCGTTTTAAAAATGAACTTTTGAAAAATATTGCCGTCACCACCGGGCTGGTGAGAAAAGGCGACGTGATAGCGACCGAAGGCGGGCTGATAACGGGCGAAGTGTACCGGCGCCTGGTTTCGTTCAAAGCGAAATACGAGGAAGAAATGGTCGAATCACACCGCCCTTTGGCTGTTTTTGGCGGCTACCTGCTGCTCACCGCGCTGATTATCGGCATTTTCCTGATGTACCTGCGCGTGAATCTTCCCGATATTTTAAAAAATCTGCCCAAACTCGCTTTTATCCTGCTTTGGTTTGTGGTGTTCGGCTACCTGGTTTTTGCGGTGGAAAACGCAAAAGGACTTAGTTCTTACATGATTCCATTTTGCATTGTGCCTATCGTGGTCAAAACTTTTTTCACCGACCGGCTGGCATTTTTCACGCACGTGGTCAATGTACTTATCGCCAGTTTTTTGTCTTCGCTTGGTTACGAATTTACGGTATTGCAGATTTTATCGGGCATCGTGGCGGTATTGACCACCGCCGTTACGTTTTTCGGTTTTTTTGGTTTTTATCTTGCTCTGGGGTTTTATTCCCCACCGCCGATACGCGCAACTGGACGGGCTTTTTTACGGCTATTGTTTTTATTTTTCTGGCTTATACACTCTCGTTTTTCGGACTTTCGCTGATCGCCACCGGCGATTTTGCAGATATTGACTGGCAGGTGTTCGGCTGGCTTTTTCTCAATGTCATTTTGACCATGCTTGCTTTTCCGCTGATACCTTTGCTGGGAAAAATTTTCGGCTTTCTCACCTCTATCACGCTGGTGGAATTGTCGGATATGAACCGCCCTTTGTTACAGGAACTTGGTCTTAAAGCGCCCGGTACTTTGCAACATTCCCTGCAAGTAGGCAACCTGGCTGAGGCCGCCGCCCGGAAAATCGGCGCTGATCAGCTACTCGTAAAAGTGGGAGCGCTTTACCACGACATCGGCAAGACCAACCATCCCGAATTTTTTATTGAAAATCAGAGCGGCGCAAATCCGCACGATCAAATTTCTCAACTCGAATCTGCCCGCATCATTATCGGGCACGTCACCGAAGGCGCTGAAAAGGCAAAAAAAGCGCGCCTGCCGAAGGAATTGATTGACTTCATCCTGACCCATCACGGCACTACGCGGGTCGAATATTTTTACAGAAATTTTATCAAAGAAAATCCGCTCGAAAAAATAGACGAGGTAGAGTTTAGTTATCCCGGACCAAAACCGCACACAAAAGAACAGTGTATTCTGATGATGGCCGACAGTGTGGAAGCGGCTTCAAAATCCATGAAAAATCCGAGCGGAGAAGATATTGATGCACTCGTTGACAAGATTGTAAATTCTAAAATCCAGGACGGGCAATTTGAAGAATCTGCAATGACTTTCGAAGAATTGCACGATTGTAAAGATGTATTTAAAAAACTGCTGCGCAGCATCCACCACGTCCGCATCGAATATCCGAAAGATACACCGCCACCACCTGCCGACAATCCGGTCTGAATTTAAAATCGGTAAGCGGCATCTACGGCAAAATGTCGCGGCGGCATCGGCCGGTTTTCCATAATTTGGTAAGCGGCGTCCCACAAGTTGTTGATTTTCAACGAACAAAAAAGCGTGCGCCCATCGAAAATAAAGCGCCGTCCGAGCATCAGATAGCCCACATTGAAGCCGGAGAGTTGTGCGTCTGCGTCGTTGGTGGTGGTTGTAAAACGGCTCCCCGCCCAATTATGCCGGTAGATAAGAATGGTTCTTTTTAAATGCAACCCGGCAGAAAAATTGCCCTGATGCAGCGGCAAAAAAATCAACTGTTTGCCCGTAAAATCGCCGGTGTCGCCGGCGTAAATTTTTTCGACCGTGCTTCTTGAAAAAGTATAATCTGCCGAAAAATGCACTTGAAAACGCCGGAACCTGCGCACAATTTCCAGGTCGGCTGTGAGGCCGCGCGCCCACACTTTTTTGTGGTTGATGGGCGACCAGAGCGTCGTGCCGGGCAGCCATTGTATCCAGTTTTCGACCAGGTTGGAAAAACCCGAAAAGCGCGTTTTTGCAGTCAGCCGCCCGAAGGTTTTGTGCCAATTCAGGTTCAGATCCTGATTCCACGATTTTTCGGGCAACAGGTCGGGATTTCCGCTGCCTATCCAGTATAAGTCGTTGAATGTGGGCAGTTTATAATTGCGCGTCAGCCTTCCGTCCAGGCTCCAATGTTCGTTCCAGCGCCAGGTTGCACCGAGCAGTCCTGAGAGCGGAAACACTTCCAAATCCGACACCCACTCGCCTCGGAATTGTGTAAAAAGGGCCAGTCGCGTTACCGGAAATTCTTTTTTAAAAGAAGCGAAAGCTGCCGCTTTTGAGCGTTCGGGATTGCGCGCCAGATCGTCCGCGCCGGCTTTTTGATTTGAAAAATGCAGTCCGAAATTGCCGCGCAGATCATTTTTTAAAAAAATGTCCCGTTCTGCCTCGCCCAAAAAAGTAGTTGCCCGACTTACTGCCTCGCCGATGGTAATATTGCTGAAATTCAAATACTCGTGAAGGCAGGCCGCGCGGATTTTGGTGACGTGCCGGATTCCGGCGTATTTCCACTCCATGCCCGCGCGCACGATGTCGTCTATCTGCCGCGCCCGGTCATTGTTGACCAGCAGTGGCGGCGGTATTTGCCGGTCGGCATTTTGATACCAAAAAAAAGTTTTAAAAGATTGATTTTCAGTTATTTGAAAATCATTTTCCTGCAAAAAATTCCATTTTTCGAGCCGCGCATTTTGCAATTTTTCATTACCGGAAAAATTGCCGGGCAGCGGAAAATCGTTTTCGGCAGCCTGGTGGTTGGCGCTGAATCCGGCCGACCATTTTTTATTTTTAAAATGCAGTTTTGCGTGCTGGCTGTAGTCGGCGTAGCTGCCGGCGCTCAGTCCGGCCCGTCCGCTCCAGCCGTTTTCCTTTTTTTGAAAATTGTCCAAAAAAACCGTTCCTGCCACCGAAGCCGCGCCGCTCAGGGCTGTGCCGCTGCCGTCGTCCACGCTGATTTTATCAAAAAGGTCGGCGGGCAAAAGCGAAAAATCCATCACGCCGTTCATCGGATTTTGCAGGTTGACGCCGTTCCAAAGTATCGCCGTGTGGCTGCCGTCCATGCCCCGCAAGCTGATACTGGCAATATTGGAAGGTCCGTAATTTTTGATAAAAATACCTTTTTGAGCCGCCAGCGCTTCTGCCAGGTTGTTGGTGAAAAACCAGTCTCGCTCTGTGCTGTCCAGCGTCATAACGCCGTCCGCAGGCGTAAAATCCGACAGGCGGGAAGCAGGGATTTCTACTGCCGGCAACTGCCTGAGCGTCTCTTCCTGCGCGGTAAGAAAAGAGGCAAAAAATAATAAAATAGCAATTCCAGCGGGTTGTTTCATGCGGCAAAAATAGAATGGAGTATTCAGTTTAAAATAATTATCCGGTCGCTTTTGTGTCAAATTTATTTCGATTTAAACGACCAGGTGATGCGCGCCTGCGACACCACTTCGCCGTTTGCCTGCGTGCCGGTGGTTTCTACAGTCACCGTTTTGCCTTCGCCGCTTTCCAGGGCTTCCGAAACCGCCTGCTCTATTTTTCGCCCGTCATTGCACTCGAAAGTGGTGAGCAGGGTAGCTTTTTTAAAAAATTCGATTTCAAAACGGACGACCAGCATCGAAAACCGACCGCGCCCTTCGATGGCAAGCAGCGCCGGAATGCCGGTAGAAAGTTCGGCGGCGGCGCATTGTGCTGCAAAATAAATGGACTGAAAAGGGTTTTTGCTGCGCCAGGTGAAGGGCAAAGTCACCGCGCATTTTTCCTCGGAAGCACTTTTTATCCTGATGCCAAACCACAAAATAGAAGGCAGTCGCAGCAGGTAGTAAAGGCGCATTTTAAAAGGTGAATGGAGATCGCGGAGCAGTTTTTCTTTGGCGTTTTGCATGAGTTTTTAAAAATATGGAAAATCGTTTTTTAAAATTTTTTAGCAGAAGCTTTCTCATTCTTTCTTTTACTTTTGCACTTCCATTTTCACAGGGGTGCCCACTTTCTGTCTGGCAGAAAAGGCTGAGATTAAACCCTTTGAACCTGTCCGGGTAATTCCGGAAAGGGAAAACAACCGGAAACTTTTCCGGCGCAAATGCCGCTGAAAAATGCTTGCCGCCGTTTCAAGTTGTTACTTTTTCTCACCTCTGGGTTAATGGACGAAAGTAAAATGATTCGTTCACAAAGCAGTGAAAAAACTGCTTCAAATCCCTGCAAATGTTTCAGAAATCATTTTTGTCAAGTTTGTTTTTGTTTTGTGCGCTCGCCGTTTTTGCGCAAAAAGACGAGGTGAATTTTACCGGAAAAATTACCGACGCTGCTGAGGCGCCGCTCCAGGGCGCCAATGTGTGGCTTGCGGAATTGAGGCGCGGCGGCGCCAGCGATAAAAACGGAAAATTTGAAGTGCCGGACGTGCCGCCGGGCGTTTATTCGGTCGAAGTATCTTTCGTGGGGTATAAAAAATTGACCAAAACGATAAGCATCACGGGCGAAGCCTCCCGCTTCACCGAAAATTTTAGCCTCGAAAAACAGGTAACCGATCTCAGCGTGCTGACCGTGAAATCTACCCGCGTGGACCTGCAGTCGCCTTTCACTTTTACCAATCTTTCCAAAGAAGCCATCGAAAAAAATAACCTGGGACTGGATGTGCCGTTTTTGCTGCAATGGACGCCGTCGGCGGTAGTTACTTCCGACGCGGGCAACGGCATCGGCTACACGGGCATTCGTATTCGCGGCTCCGACCCGACCCGTATCAATGTGACCATCAACGGCATCCCGCTCAATGACGCCGAATCGCAAAACGTATTTTGGGTGGATTTGCCTGATTTTGCATCTTCCACAGCCGACATACAAATACAAAGAGGCGTGGGCACTTCCACCAACGGCGCGGGTGCATTCGGCGCTACCATCAATCTCAACACTGCGCAACTGGAAGCAGAGCCATACGCCGAACTCAGCGCCTCGGCGGGTTCATTCGGCACTTATCGCGGCAATTTGCAATTCGGCTCGGGCTTGCTGTCAAATAAATTCACGCTCGACGGGCGCATTTCGAAAATCAACTCGGATGGGTTCATTGACAGAGGCAGCGCCGATTTATTTTCCTGGTTTGCCTCGGCGGCTTATCTGGGCGCAAAAACCTCCATCCGCCTGAATGCTTTTTCGGGTAAGGAAACGACTTATCAGGCGTGGTGCGGCGTGCCGGCGCAGCTGCTTGACGAGCGGCGAACGTTCAACCCCTGCGGGCTGAAATCTGACGGCACTTATTATGAAAATCAGGTGGATAATTATTTGCAAACGCATTTGCAAAGTGTTTTTAATCAACAACTTAGCAAAAATCTGTTTCTGAACTTCGCATTGCATTACACCCTCGGCGAGGGTTATTTTGAAGAATGGCGCGAGTCGGAAGATTTGTCTTTTTACGGAGTTGGCGACACGGCTGTTTTTGGCAATCTCGCCCGCAGGCGCTGGCTTGACAACGATTTTTACGGCTCGGTTTTTTCGCTGAATTTTACCAGCAACAGCACAAAACTGGAAGCCACGATTGGCGGCGGCTGGCACAGATATAAAGGGCTGCATTTCGGCAAAGCAATCTGGACGACGCTCACGGGCAGCGAGACGCCCGATTTTAATTATTATGAAAATGAAGCCGAAAAAACCGATCTGAATTTGTACGCCAAAATCAATTACCGGCTGACGCGTCGCCTGAAAGGTTTTCTGGATTTGCAAACGCGCAAAGTGGATTACACGCTGGAAGACCTGACCGACGCGGTGGTGTCAGCACAGTATAATTTTTTCAACCCGAAAGGCGGACTTACTTTTGAATTTTCACCCCAAAGCAGCCTTTATGCCTCGCTCGCCGT
>CALMIT010000290.1 GCA_937864255.1 uncultured Saprospiraceae bacterium | reverse complement strand
AAGCATAATTTTCCAAAACGATTTGGTGAATGATACCTGCGCCGGGCTTCCAGAAGCCGATACCATATTTATTGGAAATGGAAGCGAGAAAATCATACACTTCTTTGTTCTTGTCAATCGCGTCGTCAAGGTCGGCTTTCGCGCCGTCTTTGGCGAGGATCAGGTGGTCGCAGTGGACGGTGGAAGGCACCGCCGTTTTGGTGCGGCCGCACATATCAAATTGCAAAAGCGCCATTTGAGCGGTAGCATCCTGCATCGCCACACGGTCAGGCGCGAAGAAAACATAGTCGCCGCCGCGCTCATAATTCTTAAGCGATGATTCGGGGTGCAGGTGACTGTAAAGAATTTTTTCCGTCAGGGTCATGGGGCGACCCAGCATTTTTCTGGCTTTTTCTACTTTTTTGGGCAAGGCGTCGTACATAGCCTTTATCATGTCTAAATCGAAAACCATCGCGCTGTATTTTTTGGTTTGAAAATCTTTTCCGGCCATTGCCGGCTATTATTACTAACTGATTATTTTTAAAAAGGTTATTCCGCAGCTTATTTGCTCTTTGCTCATTTTTTGAAAAGAAAATTCAAACGTTTTGCCGATTAGAAAATCAAATTCTGATTTTGAAAAAGGAGTTTTTTTCTTCTTTCAAAACGCATTTGAATAAAGCTGCCGCGCCGCTGCGCCCTGCTTTTCGGGCGCGCGCAAATGTACACTTTTTGATAAAAAGTGCCGGCGCTTTGAAGAGAAAGCAAGAATTGATTTGCAAGGAAAAAATGATGCCTTGGTTTTAAATTTACATTTTCAAAAAGCGGACTGCCCGCGCTTCCTGCCCGTTTTTCAAAACCAAAAGATGCAAACCCGCGCTGAGTTCTGAAATATCCGCGCTAAAAGTGCCTGTGCCAGCGGCAAATTTCCGTAACAAAGCGCCGTTCAGGTTGTAAATTTCCAAATGAACTTCGTCTTTTAAATTATTGACAATCAATTGATTTTCAACGACGTTCACCTGCGCATTTTCAAGACTTTTTTCCGAAACTGCGCTCGCGCCCACCCATATTTCGATGCATATTTCTTTGGAGCATAAAAGCTGATTGGTCGCCTTCAGACACACCGTGTAAAGTCCCGCCGTTGGAAAAGTGAAAGTCGGGTTTTCGGAAAAAGAGCTGCCGATACCGTCAAAATCCCAGTTGAAATCTACCGCGTCATTGCTGGAATTGTTGGTAAAGCGTACTGTATTGTTGCCGGTATTCGTCCAAGAGAAAGCAGGTGCTACCGCGCATTTTTCAAACTCCACAAAACCGCGCGTAGCCGGCGCTGCCACCGGCATCCACTGAAAATCAAAATCGCGCTGCACATTTGCCGACACGCCCACGCCGCCGTCGGGCATCGGCCAGATATTTCTTACATACTGCACCTCGCCGGAGCGGAATTTCTGGTAATCATTCACCTCTAAATCAGGCAGCGCCAGCGCGGCAATGGACAAAAAATCATAATTGTAAAAAGAGCCGGACATGATGACCTCGTCGCCTTCGATAAACATGGACTGAAAATAATGATCCTGCGCTGCGTCGGTCAGAAAGCGCTCCGAAATTTTATTACCATTGGCATCAATCAGCAACAAATAAGCGGCGCGGTTGAACGACCCGGCGACCATTTCGCCGGTGCCGCCGAGCAACACTTTGTCGCTCCCGTAAGGCAGTATTTGTTTGAATCCCTGTACATTTTCCGGCAAGGAAAGGGTGGTTTTTGAAAGCTGGCTGCCGGTCGGTGAAAGTTTGTAAACGGACACTTTTTCAGGCTCTTCCACATTGAAAATCAGGAAGTTGCCATCAGTCAGTTCCAGCCCGCTAATCAGGTAATTGGCGCTGGCGAGGGTCCACAGCGGATGAAAATCCCAGAGCACATTGCCCGATGCGTCGAGGCGCACCACCCAGGGATCGTTGCTGTTGAAAAGCGGATCGTTGGGATTAGTGTTGTCGCCGTCTTCCGAGCCGCTGTGCGAGAAAATTATCAGTCCGCCGTCGGCGCAGAGCCAGGCATTGTCAATTCCGTCGGGATTGGAGCCGCCCACGCTTTTTGCCCAAAGTACCTGTCCGGCGGCGTCTGTGCGCAACACGAGGATGTCGAGAAAATTGAGCATCATCACGCTGTTGTAATGAAATCCGGCACAAAGCACGTCGCCGGAATTATCCTGATGTTCGCCCAAAATATAATAACCGCCGTCGGGCAGGGCGATTAATTTTTTAAACGACAGAGTCGTCGTGCCGCATTTGTAATTATAACCCAGACCGGAAAGTACGCCCTGCGGCGTGCGAAAAACCAGGCTGCCGTATATCGGATCGTTGGCGAGGAAAGTGATGCTGCCGTCCGCTTTTGCCGCCACATCAATGGCAAGCGCAACATTGTGCTCGAAGGAGGGCGCGTAACGCGTAAAATTTTGTGCAAAAAGCTGCGTCGAAATTGCCAGCCAGGCGATAAAAAAGAGTTTGCAATGTTTCATGCCCGTTAAGATTTTTGAGGTTTTTGGTTTTTAAAAATGGCGTTTAAAATTTCACTCCGTGGAAATCGGTGCTACCGGAACTGGTTTCCGACTCCTGCCCGCCGACGAAATAGACGCGGTCGCCAAGTACAAAATTGGAAACCGACCAGCGCCGCCCGGCCCAACCTCTCGCAAAGCATTCGCTCCCGTTGAACATTTGCATTTGTGCAAACGAATTATCGGCAGGATTGAAAGCGTAGTAATAATTTTTTGTCGCTACATAAGCCTTCCCGTTCACGGCGAAGGAAGTCACGACATTTTCCGATACGGAAAAAGGAGTGTTGAAAGGCGTCACCGAATTGAGCACCGGATTGTAAGCATAAGCAGCGCCATTTTCAAAAAAGTAATAAATGCGGTTGTCGAGATAAAACGCTGATCGGCAGGCTACTCCGCCAAGATTAAAGGATTTTTCATTCGTGAAAACGCCCGTCGTCACATCGTACGAAACAATGTTGGCCAGCGGCGCGAGTGGTCCGATGTAGATTTTATTGCCCCGTGCAAACATATATACAATATGGTGTTCCGGGTCGGTGTAAATATTGGGCTGGTTCATTTCGCGCACGCGGGTGTGGCTCGGAATGTGATAGACCTGGAAATTGCGTCCGCCGTTTCGGGTGATATACGCCGTGTCGCCGACTACCGCCGCCGACTCTTCGCCGCCGTAAAAAATGGCGGGAAGGTGTTGGAGGTGATTGCTGGTCGGATCATACACCCAGGTTTTGGCGGTGCCAGCTGTACCGCCCCCCGCCCCGCCGACGATGGAACC
>CALMIT010000289.1 GCA_937864255.1 uncultured Saprospiraceae bacterium | reverse complement strand
GCACGAGCTCGAGCGGCGCGCCCGAGGGCTTTGCCGCGGTGATGCGCGCCTGCCCGCACCGCTGGCTGATTACTTACGACGACGATCCTTTCGTGCGGGAGCTTTTCAGTTTTGCAAATATTTCTACTTGGCAACTTACTTACGGCATGCGCAATGTCAACGAAACTTCCAGCCAGCGCGCCAGAGAACTCTTCATTCGCAACTACTAAAAATCACCTTCCGGCCGCTTTTCCAATTTGTAAATGTTAAAATTTAATAAAATATGAAACGAGATTTCATATTACAAAAATTGGCAAGGTATTTGACTTTAAAACATTAGAATTGATTTTAATATCAGTTTCGAAAAATAAAATCCAGTCCGGCGAATTTTGAGAAAAAAATCCCCCCGATTTTTTCAAAAAATTAAAAGGACCATGAAAATTGTAATCCCCCACCTATAGTCCCATAGAACAGTTTACCCAAGAGATTTGAACTTATTCCAGTCGTAAGACTGCGTGCTTTATTTACCAAATCAGGCTCGGATGCCCGCATCCGGCCGGAGAAAACTGTTTTACTCATTTTTTCAAAAACCGAGTCATTATGTTTATTCTTTGCATTGCGCTCGGCGCGTTCATTCTGGGAGGCGGGGTTATTGCCACCACCAATTTTTTGGCTGAAAAAACAGCCGAAGGCTCTAACTTAATGTAGGTACAGGGAGCCGGTGGTAACTCAATTACCGGTTTTAAAGCAAATCCCCCCATGGTAGGAATAGTGGACCCGGACAGGTAAGTCGGATAGGAAATATTGGCTACCCCCTCTGTTGCAGGGTTCATTATTCCCCATTTTGAAAAATGAACAGGTACGCGCTCGGAGAAATTATTGAACTTTTACCCTTCCTTTTCCGGTAGGAATGCCCAAAACTCTTTCTTCATTATTGGTCACTTCGATGACAACGGGGTCGCTGCTAACGAGAACCCGGCTTTCGGCGCCGCTGTTTCCGATCACATCGAAGCAAATCTGGTAAGCAGTTTTTCCGTCCGGCAAATCCAGACCTTTGATGGACGGATCGTACCAACTAAAGCCCATTTTACCTTCGCCTGCCTGTGTCAATCCAAAATTGCTTTCCGAAACATTTGAGAGTTGAAAATTTTGTACGGATTTGAATTTCAGCACTTTAGCGTCCCAGTTGATGCTGTGCTGCACGGATACGATTTTTACAAAATCCCTGACTTTTACATCGAGGCAGGCACTGGCGCCTTTTGCGAGACTGGTATCGGGTATTTCAATTTTCAGGGAAGTCAAGACCGTGGGTTTGTACGTTTCGCCGGAGGTTTCCTTTGCGGCGGTCGCATCGGCGGCGGCGTTTGCATTGCTGTTATTCTGGCTGCATTGAACGCCCAAAAAAGCTATCCAAAGAAGTATAAACATGAAATTTCTCATGATTTTATTTTTGGCAAAAATAGCGCCTTGTTTGGTATTTGAAAATGAAATTTAAGCGCGCATAGCCTCTACGGGATCCAATTTGGAGGCTTGGAGCGCCGGCAATAATCCTGCCAGGACGCCAATGCCTGCTGACCAGATTAGTCCGCCCAAAATGTTGCCCCAACTCAGATAAATAGCGAAGGGCATGACTTTGGAAAGCGCCAGGGTAACGAGGTAGATCAGCACCAATCCCACAATGCCGCCGATGATGCAAAGAATGATAGACTCTATCAAAAACTCAAGCAGGATGACCCAGCGTTTTGCACCGAGCGCTTTTTTGATGCCAATCATTCCCGTACGTTCTTTTACCGAAACGAACATGATGTTGGCGACGCTGAAACAACCTACTAAAATGGCAAAAATGCCGATAACCAGACCCAGTAAATCAAAAACTGCAAAAACCTGATTGAGCGCATTGGAAATGATGGATAACTGATTCAGTGAGAAATTTTCATTTTCTTTTGGCGTCAGTTTTCGGTGGGCGCGCAGGGCGGTGGTGAGTTCGTCTTTTAGTTGATCTACGGATACGCCCTCGGCAGCTTTTACGGCAACCGTGCCTCCCCAGGGGTTGTCGTTTTTGACCTGCCCGATTTTTCGCGCCAGCGGATAACCCACCAAAATGGCTTCGTCGAAATTCAGCACCTGGATGATGTCTTTACCGGCTTCCTCGATCACGCCGAGGACTTCCATCTGGCGGCCCATCAGGTTTATTTTTTTACCGACCGGGTCTATGGCGCCAAAAAGCAGTTCGGCAATTTTATGTCCGATCAGCACTTTATTGAGCGCAAGCTGGTATTCTGTGGTCGTGTAAAAACGCCCCTTTTCATATTGTAAATTAAAAATCTGGTTGTGATCAAAAGTAGCCGCCACGACGAAACAACCTTCCACGCTGTTTGACTGATATTTTGCTGTTTTTCTGCCCAGGAAGGTGTGGTAATCGGTAAAAGACGAAGTTTTTACGCGCTTTTTTATGGCTTCAAAATCCCGGTAATCGGGATTTGGTCGGCGGGCATATTTCCAAAAATTAACAGAGGGGTCTTCGTTCCAGGGGAATTTACTCACGTAAATCACGTCGTCGCCCAGTTTTTTCAGGCTGCCCCGAATGTTATCCTCCATCGAATCCACGGCTGATTGTACGCCGATGATACAAAAGATACCAATCGTGATGCCGAGCAGCGAGAGAAAACTTCTCGTTTTATTGGCCGTCAACTGCTGAAAAGCCTGGAGAATACTTTCAATAAATATCTTGCCGATGATTTGCATGGAGCGATTTTTTCAATAACGGCTCAAAATACACACTAATCTTTTTTTGCAATCTGCCATTCGATAAACGCACCGTTTTTTTCTGCCAAAACCCCGGAGTCAATTATTTTTTTAATGGGTGAAACCAAATTAGGCTTTGAATGTATATTTTTTATCTTTGCGCGCATTTTCAAGACCTGCAAGCAGCGGAAAATTACTCGGTTTTTAAAATCCAATTTTAATAATGAGGACCAAACTCTCTCAATTTGATTTTGATTTGCCACGCGAATTGGTGGCCCAATATCCTTCCAACAACAGGGATGAATCGAAATTGATGGTTTTGCATCGGAAGACCGGCAAGATCGAACACCGCGTTTTCAAAGATATTCTTGAATACTTCGACGACGGCGACTGTTTTATTTTTAATAATACTAAGGTTTTTCCGGCCAGAATGTATGGTCGAAAAGAAAAAACCGGCGCCAATATAGAGGTCTTTCTGCTTCGCGAACTTAACGCGGATGCGAGATTGTGGGACGTGCTGGTGGACCCGGCGCGCAAAATCAGGGTAGGCAACAAACTTTATTTTACCGACGAAGACGACAATGACATACTCGTAGCCGAAGTGGTGGACAATACAACTTCGCGCGGGCGAACCATTCGTTTTTTGTTTGACGGTACAGAAGAAGAATTCAATAAAGCACTGGCTTTTCTCGGCAATACGCCTTTGCCCAAATACATTACCCGCCCGGCCGAAGACCTTGACCGCGAGCGTTATCAGACCGTTTTTGCGAAAGAAATAGGCGCCGTTGCTGCGCCCACAGCCGGTCTTCATTTTAGCCGGGAGTTGTTGAAAAGAATGGAGATAAAAGGCATAGATATAGCCGAACTGACATTGCACATCGGGCTGGGTACTTTCAGAAGTATAGACGTGGAAGACCTTTCCAAACATAAAATGGATGCGGAATTTTTTAAAATTTCGCAACAGGCGGCAGATATCGTAAATAAATCAAAAGCAGGCAAACACAGAATTTGTGCGGTAGGTACGACTTCCATGCGCTCGGTAGAATCATCCGTGTCAGCCGACGGCTTCCTGAAAGCCAATCAGGGTTGGACAAATTTGTTTATCTATCCGCCTTATGACTTTCATATAGCCGATGCAATGGTCACTAATTTTCATCTTCCGAAATCCAGCCTGCTCATTATGATTTGTGCTTTTGGCGGCTATGAGTTGGTGATGGAAGCCTACGAAGCGGCTATCAAAGAAAAATACCAGTTTTTCAGTTATGGCGACGCCATGTTGATTTTGTAAAAATGGCGCAAT
>CALMIT010000288.1 GCA_937864255.1 uncultured Saprospiraceae bacterium | reverse complement strand
CGCCCTGAGGCGGAAGATGAACACCTCGACGCTATTTATTTTTCACCGCACAAATTTTTGGGTGGGCCGGGTACTACGGGTATTCTTATTTTCGACCCGAAACTTTACAAAAACCGCGTACCGGATCACCCTGGAGGTGGTACGGTGGATTGGACAAATCCCTGGGGCGAGCATAAATACATTGATGAAATCGAAGCGCGCGAGGACGGAGGCACGCCGGCTTTTTTGCAAACTATCAAAGTGGCTTTGTGTATTCGCCTGAAAGAAGAAATGGGCGTTGAAAACATCCTCGAAAGAGAGCACCAGATGGTGCATCGCATTTTTGAAAAGTTGGAAAAAATCAACAACCTGCACATCCTGGCGCGAGACGTGAAAGAACGGCTCGGCGTAATTTCATTTTACATTGACGACCTGCATTACAATCTCGGTGTAAAAATGCTCAATGACCGCTATGGTATTCAGACGCGCGGCGGCTGTTCCTGCGCGGGTACTTACGGCCACTATCTGCTCAATGTGTCCAAACAACATTCACATAGTATCACCAAAAAAATCAATCTCGGCGACCTGTCGCACAAACCCGGATGGATACGAATGTCCATCCACCCGACCATGACCGACCGCGAACTGGATTACATTCTCGGCGCAATTGAAACCTTGTCTGAAAAGCATCTTGAGTGGGCTTTGGATTACAAATACCAGCCAAAAACGAATGATTTTCTTTTTACAGGTTCGGGAGCCGATGAGACGGAATTTGTTGATGATTGGTTTCAGCAGCCTTTAATCTGAAAAATTTTGGGCGGCATACATTGCTTCCATAACCTCATTTCGTTCGGCTGCTCTGCGCTCTTCTGTCCAGAAAAATTGTTTTTGAAATTCTTCCAAAACCGGCTCAAGCAAAGCGGTGACACTATCTGTGTAAAAATAAAGCCGCCCCGTCCTTCTGTTGAAAAAATCCAGCGCTTTTACAGCAAATTCAAAATGGATACAGTACCAGGCTTCCGCCAGTCCCAGATTAATTTCCGGCGCGTGGGAATAATTTTGCATTTTTTCCAATATCAAGCGCGCGCTTTCGCCGTAATTAAAAACCAAATAGTCGGTCCAGTCGGCTTCCAATCCAGAATTTTTCAGTAGTGGCAAAATGTTTTCTTTAAACCTTTGGACATCAGCAGCACTCTGCAAGTTGTTGCCCGAAAGAGAAATTTCCCGCGTTTTTGAGCGAACCATTTGACCCTGTTTTTTTGATACGACGAGGTCAACTACCTTTTCCGCCATTTTCCTGAAGCCTGTCAACTTGCCTCCTGCGATGGAGATCAAACCTGTTGGGGATTCAAAAATTTCGTCTTTTCGCGACATCTCTCGGGCCTGTTTTCCTTCTTCATAAATCAGAGGGCGCAGCCCCGCCCACGAAGACTCCACATCTTTCACGCTCAAATGCGCCGAAGGAAATACGCGGTTCACAGCCGATAAAAGGTAATTTATATCCTCCAAATTTGCTTTTACAATATCAGGGTCGCCAGTGTAAGGCGTGTCTGTGGTTCCGACATAAACGGAACGGTGGCGCGGAATACAAAAAATCATCCTGCCGTCGCCCGCATCAAAATATATCGCCTGACTTAAAGGAAATTTTTTTCGAGAGATGACGAGGTGAGCGCCTTTCGATAAAAAAAGCCGCTTTTTATTCAAGGATTTGTCAATTTTTCTCAATTGGTCCACCCAGGGTCCGGTTGCATTCACCACTACTTTTGACCTGATTGTAAAAACTTTGGCTGAAAACTGATCAGAACACACAAGTCCGGTCACCCTGCCATTTTCATAAACAAAATCCTGCGCCGAAAAGTAGTTGCTGCAAACAGCGCCGTGACGGGTAGCTGCTTTTACAATTTCCACAGTCAGGCGCGAATCATCAGTCCGGTACTCGACATAATAGCCGCCGCCCAAAATCTCCGCCGCATCTAATAGCGGCTCTTTTTCCAGTGTCTGTTCTTTTGATAACAGTTGCCGCCTGTCTTTCGCCTTTACGCCGGCCAAAAAATCATAAACCCACAGACCTATCGAAGTGGAAAATTTTCCGAAAGACCCGCCGCGCGTGAAAGGCAAGAGCATTTTTTCGGCAACGACAAGATTGGGCGCCATACGATGAACGATTTCGCGCTCCTGCCCTACCTCCCTCACCAGTTTAAACTCCAGTTGCTTCAGGTAGCGCAGTCCGCCGTGAATGAGTTTGGTGGATTTGTTACTTGTCCCGGATGCAAAATCATTTTTTTCTATTAATGCAGTTTTCAATCCGCGCGATGCGGCATCCAAGGCGATGCCTGCTCCCGTGATGCCACCGCCGATTATCAGTATATCAAACTGATTTTCAGCAAGTTGATTTAAAATATCATTTCGATTTGTGGAAGGAAAATTTTGCATCAGTTTATAAAAACAAAAGGCATCCGCGATTCCAGATGCCTTCTAATTTGATTTTAATAATCCGCTATTTTTTACAAAAATTTTTCAACACTGGAAAGCGGCAGATCGAATGCATCCGCCACTCCTTTATAAACCACCTCGCCATTGACCACATTCAAGCCAAGTTTCAGCGAATGATCCTGCTGGCAGGCTTTTTTCCAGCCGAGTTCTGCCAATTTAATCGCGTAAGGCAAAGTGGCATTTGTTAGCGCCAGCGTGGAAGTATAAGGCACCGCGCCGGGCATATTAGCTACACAGTAATGCACCACGTCGTCAATAATATAAGTCGGATCAGCGTGGGTAGTCGGTTTTGTCGTTTCAAAACATCCGCCCTGATCCACAGCCACATCCACCAAAACCGTTCCCGGGCGCATAAGTTTTAGCATTTCTCTGGTGATAAGTTTGGGTGCTTTTGCTCCCGTGACCAGCACTGCGCCCACAATCAGGTCGTGTTCTTTCACCAGCCTGCGAATGGTAAATTCACTGCTGTAAAGCGTGGTGACATTGGCCGGCATCACGTCAGACAAATAGCGCAAGCGATTCAAACTAATGTCCGTAATCGTGACCTGAGCGCCCAGCCCTGCTGCCATTTTAGCGGCTTGCGTTCCAACGATACCACCGCCCAAAACGAGTACTTTCCCGGGTTCTACGCCGGGCACGCCGCCCAAAAGCACGCCCCGTCCTTTGACCGGTTTTTCCAGATATTTTGCGCCTTCCTGTATCGCCATTCTACCCGCAACTTCTGACATCGGCACCAGGAGCGGCAATGTGCGATCCGGCAATTCCACCGTCTCGTATGCCAGGCAGACCGCTTTGCTTTTTATCATCGCCATCGTGAGCGGCTCGTAAGAAGCAAAGTGAAAATATGTGAACAACAGTTGATCCGGTTTGATTAAATCATACTCCGATTCGATCGGCTCTTTCACCTTGATAATCATCTCGGCAATTTGGTACACCTCTTCGATGGTCGGCAAAATGGAAGCTCCGGCAGTTTTGTACTCATCATCGGAAAATCCGCTACCCAGTCCGGCAGTTGCCTGCACGTAAACCGTGTGCCCGCGTTTGACAAACTCATAGACGCCGGCAGGTGTCGCAGCCACCCTGTTTTCATTGGATTTTATTTCCTTTGGAACACCAATTATCATAATCAATTTTTGTTAAGGCGAGTTAATAAAAAATGTTTTTTACGAATCGTGGCAAAGATAGAAAAAGGCCATTAGCTGCAAAGCAGCGCGCTTATTTGAAGGCTTCAATTTTTTCAAAAACATTCGAGCCATGTTTCCCCGATAATTCTCGATTCGCTTTTTTTATTTTCTTTTGCCAAAAATCCGCTTTAAATGAATAAGCCTGCGCCACATACGCTGTTGATGGAAATGTCCTATTTCCCGCCTGTGCAGGTTTATTCGAAGTTTTTTTATTTTCAAAATGTGATTTTTGAAAGTTGCGAAAATTATCAAAAAGGCGGCTTCAGGAATCGCTGCCACATTTGCGGACCCAACGGGCTGCAAGTTTTAAGCATACCGCTCAGGAAAGGTAAAAATGAACAACTGCCCGTCAGGGATGTAAGAATTGCCTA
>CALMIT010000287.1 GCA_937864255.1 uncultured Saprospiraceae bacterium | reverse complement strand
TCCGCACAATCGGTACAATTACAGTCGCGGTACACTTTCATGGTGAACTCGTAGTCGCCGTTGCCGAGGCAGCGATACGTCAGTACGCCGCCCACGATGTGTCTTGCCAAAACGGGGTTGGAAAACAGCCAGACCAATAATGCAAGGTTGAATAACCTTTTCATAAGTCAATCAAGGTATTTTTAAAGAAAAAATCTTTGGCGTAAATTCGGCAAAGTATCAGAATAAAGCACACACCATCTGATTTTTTAAAGGATAATGCCATTGTGGTGAAACTCCAAGAAAGCGAATTGAGTTGAAACATTGACGCGAAATGCAATTTTTTGACAAACCGGGCAAAAACTTTTCTTCGCAAAAATTATTCTGATCGTGCTTTACAATAGCTATCCCAAATTTTATGTTTTTCATGGCGAAACCAAGAGAACGAGCAAAATACAGAATTTAAAAATTTTTAGCTTTTATTTTTTTCTGCGATGTCGTTCTTTAGCCGTGTATCGGACAAAAGGTTTTTGGATTGAAATTTGAAAATTATTCACTGCAACACTCATTATTTGTTTTAAAAAATTGACTTCATGGATGCTTATTTTACCTCTGCTTTTCCATCCGACAAATTGCCCGACTCGTCAACTGGTTTCCAACATGCTAAAACACAAATGACCGGTATGGAGCAATATTACGAAATCGAAAAAATCCTGGAAATTATGAACCGCGGCGGCCTGGTGTTGCTGCCTACCGACACGGTGTGGTCTGTCGGATGCGACGCTACCGACACCGATGCGCTGCTTCGCCTGTTCAATCTGAAAAAAAGATCGGTGAAAAAGAGTTTTACCATTCTGGTCAGTTCCGTAGATATGCTGAAGAGATTTGTACCCAGACTCCATCCGCGACTCGAAACGCTCCTGATGTATCATACCCGCCCGCTCACCGTGCTTTACGAAAAGACAGAAAATCTGCCGCCCGTTTTGGAGCATGAGGCCGGTACTTTCGCCATTCGCATTACCCTTGACCCTTTTTGTCAGCAGTTGATTGAAAACTTTGGCAAACCCATTATCGCTTCGTCCGCCAATGTGATTTCGGAGCCTTTTCCCACACATTTTGGTATGGTCAGTTCGGAGATAATTGTGGGCGTAGATTACGTGGTGCGCCACCGCCAGAAAGACAAGACGCCCGCCTCGCCCGCCGTCATGGTCAGGCTCGAAGAAGACGATCCGGAATTGATCGTGGTGAGAGAATAAAACACAAGAAAAATTTATGTTTTTCCTATCAAAATATTGAAAACAATAAAAAATCAAAAAGATAAAATCGCTTTTTTGTTAAAACAAATTACTTTCAGTGTTTTGTTTTTTAAATCTCTTTTTGTTACTTCGCACATCCTTATAAGAAAATCAGCTAATTGACTGATTCCCCTCGTGTTGTAGTTCCAAATATATTTAGCATACTATGCTTTACTAAATGCTGAATGAGTGCGGGTGCATTTATTCAAAATTGTTTGGTTTTTCTTTTGAATACATAATAACCCTATTAATAACCACCTAAAATCAAAGTATGAGACCTTTGTTTTTAACCCTAAACCATTATTTGACAGCTAAACAGAGACTATTGAAAAACACTTCCGTTCTACTTGCCATTTTTATTTTTACCGTTTCAAAGTCTGTTGCTCAGGAAAATTTGATTGTGACACTAACGCCAGCGCAAGCGAATCTAAGTCAAACACTTTATGATTGTTACCTCTTTACATTGCAAGACACATTTACAGAGAATGCGACGCTAATTCAATTAAACAACCCTATCCTGCTACAGGAAGATGGGTTGCTTACTTTTAATTTACCAGGTTTCGGAAGCGTGGAGGCCGAGGCCATAGATGTACGGTACAGAGCCGCTAATGATTATGTCTGGTCAGCGCAGATCAATAATTATGACGGGTATTTGTGTGTCGTTGAAAAGCCTGTGGGCCGGGCTGCTTTTATCCAGATCGAGGGAGAGTCTTTTGATATCCTGCCTCTGACCAGTACGGTATATGTGCTTCGTAAGATTGCGAACGGCGGAGAAGAGTTCACCTGCGCCACGACTCAAAGAGATACAGAAACACCTGAAGAAATACTGCATGATTGTGTAGAGGACAATGATTGTGCTGCTGTCATTAACATATTAGTACTTATTCCGCCCGATGCTTCGGATTGGTTTATACAACGTACAAATAACCCGTTTGTAGCGCAGTTGTATCTTGCTTTAGGCTGTGAGGCAGTAAACATAGGCTTTGCCAATAGCGGTATCCCAAATAAGAGGGTTATCTATAGCTTTGCCAATATTCCTTCTTTTCCGTATGGGGTCGTTCCAAAGTTAAGTGACGCAATTAGAGATTTACCAGCTATTGGTAGCCCGTTACGAGAACCTTATAGCGCCGATTTGGTAGTAATGCTCACTAGTGTGAATTTAGAGGGTGGCGCCGGTATAGCCTCCAATGTCAATTTTAATTTTGGAGATCCGAATAGCGCTTATGGCATCGTGGAGTTGGACTCACATATAGGTGCATCCAGATGGACTTTTGCCCATGAAGTAGGGCATCTGTTGGGTTGCACACACGATCGCAATTCTCCGGCGCCTCCTGGCGGTTGCAACTATGGATGGGTAATAGGCGGATTAAACACGCAAAGAACAATCATGGCCCAATATGTGGATAATGATTCGAGAAGAGTATTGCATTATTCCAATCCGCATATTCAGTATAATGGCTCTCCTACCGGTCAAAATCCAACTGACTACAATGCGAAGGTGATCAGGAATTCGGCTTGCCGCGTTGCAGCATTTCAGCTGGATGCCAGCCTCAGGGCATTTATAATTGCCCCTGATGAGGTAATAGTGGACTGGGAGAACCCGATAACCCTGATGGCAGAGATACAACAACCCGGAGGCAATAACCCCGGCTTGCCCCCCTACACCTACGAATGGCGCTATAGCCGTTCCGGGGTTTTTTCACCGGCAGATCCCGGTACGCTTATCGGCTATGATCATCCCCAGGTATTTTCTATTCCTGCTTTTTATTGGCGCTACATATTTGTGCAGCTAAAGGTCACGTCAAGTGATAACATAACCGTCACTGCCACCAAAAAAATCAAATTGCGGTATATCATTCATCATTTGAAGCTGGCAAATGATAATCAGGGTGACAATACCGTATTTTCCGTATTGGAAAACCTCCCTTCCATAGCCCCAAATCCTATGGGCGGCGAGGGAGAAATAAGATTTAGATTGAATACTACTTCCCGTATCCGAATTGAAGTTTTTAATTTGGTGGGGCAAAAGGTATTATCTGTTTTAGACGAAGATTTAAAAGAAGGTCTGTACGCTGTACCCATCATAGAAAATGGTAAAATGCCTGTTGGGCATTATATTTGCCATGTTTTGACAAACAGGGAAAAATACGCGCTCCCCATTATTGTAAAAAACCAAATAAAATAATCCCATGAGATACCTGATAAACTTAAGCTTATTCTCGATAATCCTGTTTTTTACATCCTGCACCAGAGAACCCTTAGGCATTGGAGAAGTGATCGAACCGCAAGTCAATCCTGAAGGGCTTTATCCGGGCAAGCAGTTGTATGGCTGGGCAAAGGGTACAAAAAATGACTATACATGGGAAGCATCTTCTTACTTTAGCTTTCATGTTGACGGAAAAAACTTCATAGGTATGTCTTTCAACACTTATAGCATAGAGGGATATTTGAGAGAATCGTTTGGATTTGATGAAATACCTTTTGATAGCATAGGCGTAAGAAGAATTAAGAGGGGACCAAGCAGGTATTATGACGGCGCCTGTGGGAGTTCATACGCCAGATTGGAATCCGATGGCGATTTACTTACCGCATTTTACGACCTTGATGAGTCTGCTTCGGACAATATTATCGAAATTACTAGGATTGATGTAAATAGCAGAATCGTGGAAGGGAATTTTTCTGCCACATTTCTTTTAGAGGGCTACAACCCCTACTACCCCAAGGTAGCTAGGTTTGAAAATGTAAAATTCTCATCGGGATTTTATCAGGAGTAGTAGAATCAACAGAAATATAGTAGGAGGCGAGGAGGAAACAGGAATGTTTCCCCCTCGCAATGCACTAACTTCCCAGCATCACCGGCATTACCAGCATTAAAATATCTTCGCCTTCATTTGTATCGGCAGGCAGCAAAATGCCGGCGCGCGATGGCGTGGACAATTCCATTTTGATGTCGTCGGATTCGAGTACCGAGAGCATTTCTTGCGAGGACATGCCGCTGTAATTGCGCCCGCCGGTTTGCAGCGTGACGCCATTGATAACTCGTTCGAGATCGCTGCTGCCGCAGTGGGGACAGGTCGGTGTGGCGGCGTCGTAGTCTTTGTAGGACTTGTAGAAGAGTGAGACTTCTCGCCCACACGAATTGCAGCGATAATCGTAGGCTGGCATCGGCCACCTCAGTCACTTGATCTGTGCAGGTATGATAGCATCGCAAACATGCGAAAGATAGTTTGACCATGCTGAATAAACCCGAACAACCGGCGCGCAAAGTGCATCCCCTGGAAGCGCCTCGTCAGCAGCCTGCTTCGGTCGCGCAGATTGTAGCGCCCACGCCCGGTGTCATTCGGCGGCGCTTGATGTTCGCGCGGGTATCGCGCAAGCCCT
>CALMIT010000286.1 GCA_937864255.1 uncultured Saprospiraceae bacterium | reverse complement strand
CGACGGGCTGAATACGGTGGTGGGCGAACGCGGCGTGAAACTCTCCGGCGGGCAGCGCCAGCGCGTAGCCATCGCCCGCGCCATTTTGAAAAATCCTGCCATTTTGCTGCTCGACGAGGCGACCAGTTCGCTCGACGCCGAATCGGAAAAAGTGGTGCAGGAAGCGCTCAACAAACTCATGGAGGGCCGCACCAGCATCATCATCGCGCACCGTTTGGCCACGATCCGTGAAGTGGATAAAATTTTCGTGATTGACGGCGGGCAAATTGTAGAATCCGGCACACATGAGTATCTTTCGTCCATGGACGGGCTTTACAACAGCCTCGCCAAATTGCAATTTGAAAGCCATCAGGTATGAAAAATCTCCCGCCCGAACCCGGTTTTTTTGAAAAGAAAAACAAACCCGCGTTTTTCAAAACAGACGCCGGACAGAAGCTGAAAGTCTGGTTGATTGTGCTTTCACTGCTGGCGCTCGTGGTACTTTACGTTTTTGAATTCACTTATTTTGATAATACTTTCGACGTGCAGGGTCTAATTATCCGCTCCCTGATTTTGGGTGCGATAGCGGGTGGCGCTTCGGGCTATTTTGCCGCCAAAAAAGCGGACGACGATATCGAAAGAATCCAGATTTTTCTGCTGATTTTTGTGCCGTTGCTGGTGTTTTCGCCGCTCGCGGGCAGCCTCTCCAACCGGCTGCTGGCCACTGCTCCCGACAAGATCGAAAAAGTAGAGTACTGGGAAACGCAGGGTCGCGTGGTGGATCGCTTCGGCACTTTGAAAGATGAAAAACCGGCTGCTAATACTTTCCTGTTGTTTTTTATGCGGCAGGGAAAACTGGAGCGCATCAAAACCAAAAACCTGCTTTTTGAAAACGCGGAGCGCGGCGACACGATTGAAATAAATGTGCGGCCGGGTTTTTGGGGCTATGAGTGGGTGGCGCTTAATTGAGCAAATTTTGGATAACAGAGGTAGTATTTCGTCACGATGCGCGACTGCAGTTCAAAATCCGCAGACTCCGACATCGGCAGTGCTTTCCCGTTTTTAAATAAAATTTTTATTTCTTCTTTCAGTGTACTGTAAGCGCTGTTCGTTTCCGAACCTTCAAAAACGAGGTAATCCAAAAACGGCTCCGTCCAGGCTTCAACGAAGGCCGTTTTTTGCCGGATGGCTTTCACGTATTCTTTTTCAAAAGGCAGGTTTTTTAATTCAAGTTTGAAAAGCCGGCGATGGATGAGACAATCGGACAGAAAAGACAAAACCGGATCGGGATGTTCCGTCCAGTTTTTCAGGGCGGTCATGATGTCGTAATCATCCAGTTTTACAAAATGCTCCACGAGCGCCGCCTGCTGTTCCGGGCTATATTTTTTATCGGAAAAATCATTTTGTAAAAAAAAGAGCAGGTGGTTGGATACATTCAAAGACTGCCCCTGCGCGAAAATTTCTTTTGCCCGAAGCAGCGCTTTTTTGAGCATTTGCTCGGCGCTCAGCACGGTTTTATGCAGATAAACCTGCCAATACATCAGCCGCCGCGCGATGAGAAATTTTTCAATAGAATAAACGCCCTTTTCCTCCACGACCAACTCGCCGCCCGCCACCGCCAGCATTTTGATAATCCGGTCATAGCCGATCACGCCCTCCGAAACGCCGGTAAAAAAACTGTCGCGGTTCAGGTAATCCATCCTATCCATATCCAACTGACTCGAAACCAACTGGTGCAGAAATTTTTTCGGATAGTCGTCTTTAAAAATGCGCATCGCCAAAGTCAATCGCCCGCCAAACTGCCGGTTCAGCGCTTCCATCAGCAGCAGCGATAATTCTTCGTGCGACACGTTGATCAGCGTCCGTTCCAGCGTGTGCGAAAACGGCCCGTGACCGATGTCGTGCAGCAAAATGGCGATTTGTACGGCTTCCTCCTCCTCGGCGCTGATTTCCGCGCCCTTGCTTTTCAGCACTTCGATGGCTTCCTGCATCAAATGCAGCGCACCGAGCGCGTGGTGAAAACGCGTGTGCAGCGCGCCCGGATAGACGTAATGCGTGAAACTCAACTGCTTGATACGCCGCAACCTTTGGAAGTACGGATGCTCGATCAACTCAAACAAAATGCCGTAAGGAATGGAAACAAATCCGTAAACGGGGTCGTTAAAAATTTTTTTTCCGCTCATGTGGAGGTCTTCAAAATATCTTTTTCAAATGCGGCGTTTTGGAAACTCAAACCGGAAAATTTTCCCTCTTTTTCCAATTTCCGCAGTTTTTCTTTTTTGACAAAGGTAGGCAAATTGACGAATTACAATTTGAAAATATAAAATTATAAGATTTTGATTTTCAAATAAATAGCTCGAAAAATAAGAATACTTCTTTTTTGCCGGCTTGCTTTGTTTTTTCAAAATGCTACTTTAGTAGCCGATTGTGTTTTGTAAACCGGGCTGATTTTTAAAATCAAAAAAATTCGCTCATAAATTCTTATTCCTAACCCGAAAAATGCTTCATTTAAAATATGGATAAAATAAAAATACTCTGGGCCGACGACGAAATCGATCTGCTGCGCCCTCAATTGAAATTTTTGGAAACCAAAGGTTATGAAGTGACTACCGTGAGCAACGGACACGATGCGCTTGAAGAATGTCAGTCGGATAATAACTTCGATGTGGTTTTTCTGGATGAGTCTATGCCCGGTCTGACCGGACTCGAAACGCTCACCCGCATCAAAGAAATCAGCCCGAATTTGCCGGTGGTGATGATTACCAAAAACGAAGCGGAAAATGTAATGGAACAAGCTATCGGCTCCCAAATCAGCGACTACCTCATCAAGCCGGTCAACCCCAATCAGATTTTGCTTAGCCTGAAAAAAATTGTGGACAACAAACGCCTCGTCCGCGAAAAAACCACCTCCGATTACCAGCAGGAGTTCAGGCAGATTTTGATGGATATACAAAACGTGGGCGACTACGAGGGCTGGGTCGATATGTATAAAAAAATCATCGGCTGGGAAATCAAAATTGACGCCTCCGATTCGACCAATATGTGGGACATTTTGGCCATGCAAAAAAGTGAGGCCAATGCCGAATTTTCAAGATACATTCTCAAAAACTACCTCAACTGGACGCGCGACCGGAATACCGGACCCGTGATGTCGCCGGATTTGATGCGGAGCAAGGTTTTCCCGAATTTGAGCAGTGAAATGCCCACAGTGGTGCTGTTGCTCGACAATCTGCGCTACGACCAGTGGAAAGTCATCGAGCCGATCGTGTCGGAATATTTTAAAGTGGAAAACGAGGATTTCTTTTTCAGTATCCTGCCGACTGCCACGCAGTACAGTCGCAACGCGATTTTTGCCGGCATGATGCCCGTTGATATTGAAAAACATTACCCGCAATGGTGGAAAAACGACAACGACGAGGGTGGTAAAAATCTTTTTGAAGCCGATCTGCTCGCCGAGCAGGTGAAGCGCACCATCCGCAAACCCATCAAACACGACTACGTGAAAGTGACCAACGTGTCGCAGGCAAAAGAGGTGAGCGACAATATTCTGAATTACCTGAATAACGACCTCACGGTCATCGTGTATAATTTTATTGATATGCTCTCGCACGCGCGCACAGAGATGGAAGTCTTGAAAGAACTCGCAGGCGATGAAAAAGCGTACCGCTCGCTGACACGCTCCTGGTTTGCCAACTCACCGCTTTGGGCGGCGCTGCAAAAAATAGCCGAACGCCCCATGCAACTGATTGTGATGACCGACCACGGTACGATCCGCGTCGGCTCGCCTTCGCGCGTGGTGGGCGACCGCGAAACCACAACCAACCTGCGTTACAAAGTCGGGCGCAATCTTCAATATGAGCGCAGAGACGTGCTGGAAGTGAAAGACCCGAAAGATGCCGGCTTGCCTCGCCCGAACGTGAGCAGCACTTTCATTTTCGCCAAAGAGGACAAATTTTTCCTCTATCCCAACAATTATAATTACTACAACAATTATTATAAGGACACTTTCCAGCACGGCGGCATCTCGTTGGAAGAAATGATTTGTCCGGTGATCAGACTGAAGTCGAAGTAACGTTGGAAGAATGGTAGGGTGGTGAGTTGTGGGCGAATCCTGCGTAAAATACTTTTAAACGCGGTTACTTGAAAATCGCGTCGCGGTTGTAAAGCCAGATACTTTTGGAAAGATGCCTGGAGGCTTTTGCTGAAAGGGGCAGAGAAAAAACTACCCCCAGGCATCCGGTCAAGATCAATCCCGAGGCAATTTTTTTATTGGAGTCGTAAATGGAGGCTCCGGTTACGATCAATCCCAAGCCTGCCAGATTGAGTGCGATCACGCCGTTTCGTTTTTTTTCAAAAAGTTTGAATTCGGCTTTTGCGTCGGGCGAATTTTTCAATTCTGCTTTTAATTTGGAAAGCATCAGTCCGTATCCCCGGTATGCGCCATTAATTTCAAAACCAAAACCGTCGGATAGGATGGTTTTGGTTTCATAATTTTCTTTCAGTTTCTGTAAAAGGCTGTCCTGGTTTGAA
>CALMIT010000285.1 GCA_937864255.1 uncultured Saprospiraceae bacterium | reverse complement strand
GCTTCGTCAAGGATGATGAAAGCATTATCCAGCGTGCGCCCGCGCATGAATGCCAGCGGCGCAATTTCAATTACGCGGTTTTGCATAAAAAAATTCAGCTTATCCATCGGAAGCATATCGTCCAGCGCGTCGTAAAGCGGACGCAGGTAGGGATCAACTTTTTCTTTCAAATCGCCGGGCAAAAAACCCAGACTTTCTCCCGCTTCCACAGCCGGGCGGGTGAGGATGATTTTTTTGACCAGTTTGTTTTTTAAAGCCCGTACGGCGATGGCTACGGCAGTGTACGTTTTGCCCGTTCCTGCCGGGCCAATGGCAAAAACAATATCATTCTCCTCCGTAGCTTTGAAAAGTTTTTGCTGGTTGTAAGTTTTTGCCTTTATTTCCTTGCCCTCGCGGCCATGTACGATAGTCGGATTGTGGCTGCCGTTGGACACGCGGCTGGCAAAAGGATTTTCGTCATTGAGCAGGTCTTCCACCATTTGTACCGGCAATTCGTGGTGTTCGCGCAGCAGCCGCACCATCATTTCAAACTTGGATTTTACTTTTTGAGTGTGTTTTTTTTCGCCGGAAATTTTGAGGTTGTTGCCGCGCGAGGTAATGGTGACGTCCGGAAAGGCTTTGCGTAAAAGATTTAATTTGATGTTGTTTTCTCCGTAAAGTTCGAGGGGGTCAATCCCTTCTACGGTCAATAAAATTTCGCTCAAATTCTTTTTTATTTTTTGTGATTAAAATCAGAGACAAAAGTGACACAGACAAAGTTATCTGTCAAATTCGAGTTTGTAAACATTGTCCCCGTTTTTATTTGAGAAACAATTTAACGATTCTGCCGAGATTTAGTTCCCCGGATCTTTTATCGCAAAAATGAAGCGGAACCTGCGCCGAAAACCGGCTATGAGACGAATCGTTAATTTTGTTTTAAAATACGAAATTTATCGTAGAAAAAATTTTGACTTACGAAATGTTTCGTATAAACTTGCACTACGAAATTCATCGTACTAAAAAAATACCATGAGTCATTCACAAATTCCAAGGCCCACCGATTCCGAATTGGAAATCATGCAAATTCTCTGGCAACACGGCCCGGCTTCGGTAAGGTTTGTCAATGATCTGCTGAGCGAAAAACGCGATGTGGGTTACACAACCACGCTCAAATTGCTACAGATAATGTATGAAAAAGGGCTGGTCACACGCGACGACACCAATCGCACCCACGTGTACCAAGCCGCTTTTAAAGAGTCGGATATGCAGCAAAGATTACTCGATCAGTTTGTGGATACAGCTTTCAGAGGCTCCGCCGTGAAAATGGTGATGCAGGCTTTGGGCAACCACCGCGCATCCCGTGCAGAGTTGGACGAGATAAAAGCGCTGATCGAAAAATTGGAGAAAGACAAAGAATAGACGGCTAATCTTTTTCGGTTCTTTTAATTTAAAAACCACCTTCTAAAATGCCCGATATGGAATTTTCTCAACAACTCATACAGGAAGAAATTATCCACGCCCTCGGCTGGACGGTTGTGCACTCTTTGTGGCAGGCAGCTTTGGTAGCGGTCGTTCTCGGCGTGATAATGATCAATGCACAAAAGCGCACGGCGAAATGGCGGTATGCTGCCGCTAATATTGCGATGGCAACCGTTTTGGGCTGGGCTGTCCTTACTTTCACAACTTATTATAATAATGCAGATCAATCCTCGCCGGCTGTTTCTGTGGAAGATGCTTTTGCATACACGACGGCAGACGGTCTGGAATTTGTCGGAGTCGAAGCTACCTGGTCCGAACAATTCATGGGTTATTTTAACGACCATTTGCCGCTGATTGTCAGCCTTTGGTTGCTGGGTCTTGTATTTTTTCTGCTGCGTATTATTGGCAGTCTAGCGTACATTCAAATGCTTAAAAGACGCTATACCCGGCCTGCCGGCGATTATTGGCAGTCGCGTATAGAAGCGCTTGCGCAGCGTATTTCGCTTGACAAACCGGTGCAACTGCTGGAAAGCGCTCTTGTAAAAGTGCCGATGGTGGTCGGTTATCTAAAGCCTGTCATTTTGATGCCCGTGGGCGCTGTAAATCAACTGATGCCCGAACAAGTGGAAGCCATCATTGCGCATGAACTCGCACACATTGCCCGCCACGATTTCATTCTGAATATTTTGCAATCAATCGTCGAAGCGCTGTTTTATTTCAACCCTGCCGTGTGGTGGATTTCGACCAGTATCCGCACCGAACGCGAAAATTGTTGCGACGATATAGCCGTAAAAATGTGCGGCAATTCATTCACTTACGCCAGAGCACTCGTCAGCCTTCAGGAACTCGTTTTTCGCGCGCCTGCTTTGGCGATGACTTTCGGGAAAAGCAGACATCAACTGCTCAACAGGGTAAAACGCATTTTAAATCAACCACAAAACAAATCTAATATCATGGAAAAATTAACAGCTACCGGAATGTTGCTGGTCGCCATTTTGATGATTTCCTTCGGAGCGACCGACCATTTGAAAAATATATTTTCTACCGATGGCGAGGATATGGAAGATGCTTCTTATATCCCCTCCGGCGACAATTTTATTTTTGTCGACAATGAAGAAACTGACAGTATCCCGAACAAAAACAAGGCAAAAAATCGCCAGAAAATTGTCAGAAAGGAAGACGGAAATACAATTGAAATGACCGTAGAAAATGGCAACGTGGTAGAATTGATAATTGACGGCGATGAAATACCGCAAGAAGATTATCCTGAATACGCGGAGGTGATGGAAGAATTGTTGAGCGAGATGCCTCCTCCGCCTCCTCCGCCTCCGGCGCCTCCCACTCCTCCAGGCGCGCCTGCGCCGGAAAGTCCCGCAGCAGCGCCGGTTCCTCCCGGTGCGCCTGCTCCTCCGGTGCCTCCCGCTCCGGCGGTGAAAATAAAATCAAAAAAAATTACCGCCGAAAAAGATGACGACGGCAATACTTACATCATCATTGAAGCGGAAGACGGCAGTGAGCCTATCGAGATTTTGATGGAAAAAGAATCAGGTTTTGTGACCGTAAATGGCAGCGACCTCGAAGACGGAGCCACCGCTTATATCATCGAGACGACAGAATCTCCTGATTTTGAATGGGTAATAGCAGGGGATGAAGAGATGCTCGACGCGCTGGAAGCGGAGCGGGCACACGTGAAAGCTATTGAGGTAGAAATAAAAGCGCAGTCGAAGGAAATGGCAAAACTCCGGGAAAAGGAAGTTAAGGCAATGAAAAAGAGCCTGGAGAAAGACAAAGTTGCACAGGAGCGTCAGAAAGAACTGATAAACAAAGAAATAGCGATAGCGCACGCACGTATGGCAGAGGCGGAAGCCGGAAAGGCTAATGCGGGTGGCTGGCGCGTGGGCGGCGATAATAATTGGCTGGAAGATGCGCTGATCAAGGACGGACTGATAAGCGACAAATCCAAATACACTTTTGAATTGGATAAGAACAAACTCAAAATAAACGGCAAGAAACAATCTGAGGAATTAAGGCAGAGATATATCCGCCTTTACGAAAAACAAAACGGCTGTTCTTTTGAAGACAAGTCAAAAATTTATCTTTCAAAAAACAGTGCGGATTAATAGCCGAAATGTGAGTAGTAATTTTTTTTTCATAACTGGTTTTAGAGGCTAACGTGCCCTCAATCCCCAGCCCCCGAATCCTGAAAATTCGCTTTGGAAGGAAATCACCCTCGGAAATGTGGTTGGGGATTTTTTTTTAAAAAACTAATTAATTTTTCATTTTAAAATCTTTCTACCATGAGAGTCTTAAAAATCACCTGCTTAGCTTTTTTAGCCCTGCTTTTTTCAGGACAATTATTATTGGCTCAGTCCGACAAATCGGAAGCGCCCAAAACGAAAAAGAAAATGGTCATTGTCAAAAAAAGTATTGATGACGACGGCAATGAAGTCGTGGAAAAAATTGTCAAAGAAGGTGACGACGTGGATGTACTGGAATGGAGCGACGAGGGCGATTTGCACAATATCAACGTTGATGTGAATGTGGAAGGGGAGGATGGTGCGAGGGTTTTTAAAATTAAAAAATCCGTAAACGGCGAAGAGCAGGATTTTGAATGGGAAGACAATGGCGAAATTCCCGAAGAAATCCGCCGTCAGTTGGAAGAAGCCGGTATGGAAATAGAAACATTGCCGCATGAACGCAAAGAAGTCAGGGTTTTTAAAACCAATGAAAAAAAAGCC
>CALMIT010000284.1 GCA_937864255.1 uncultured Saprospiraceae bacterium | reverse complement strand
AGGATATTTTTGGCAAATCCAAGTTGCGAAATCTTCTTCAAATACTAACTGTCGGTTTTATCGCCAGTCTTCTAATCGTTTATTTCATCGGCATTTTTTCGGCAGAAAAAGCATTCCAGCCGGTCGCAGACAAAATCAAGCAGGTGAAAACAATCAGTGCCAATAATCTGCATCAAAGACTGCACGTGCTGGACGAATCGGATGAAATCGGTGAACTCGCCACCACCTTCAACGATCTTTTGGAAAGGCTGGAACTTTCATTCGAAATGCAAAAAAAATTCATCAGCAACGCTTCGCACGAAATACGAAATCCGCTGGCCGCCATTATGGGCGAGGCGGAGGTTTGCCTTTCAAAAGAGCGGAGCAGCGAGGCTTACAGGCATTCGTTGACAGTTATTCAAAACCAAGCCGGGCGACTTAACTCGCTGGTAAACAATCTTTTGCATCTCGCAAAAACCGGATTTGATGAAAAACTAATCCGCAAGGACAGTGTAAAAATGGACGACCTGCTTTTTGAAATTATTGAAAACCTCCAGTTTTCAGCTCCCGAAAGCAAAGTATCCGTGCAAATCAATAATGAAGACGAGGGCGCTGAAATTTTTGAGATACGCGGCAATTCCAACCTTTTAAAATCCGCCATTTCAAATCTTATAGAAAACGGCTGCAAGTTTTCTCAAAACAAACCTGTGTCTGTCAACCTGAGCGCAAATGATAAAATCGTAATAGTAGAAGTGGTGGACCAGGGAATCGGCATTCCGGAAAACGAGATAAAAAACATCTTCGAACCTTTCTACCGCGCTGAAAATGCCAGGGTATTTTCTGGCTTTGGCATCGGGCTTCCGCTCACCCAGCGCATTCTCCAACTCCACGGCGGTCGTCTGCAATTTCGTACAAAAGAGGGCGAAGGCTCTGTTTTTTCAATAGAATTCACCAAATAAAAACCTTCTAATCAGATTCTAATTTGAGCTTAATCCCGCTCTAATGTTGACATCGTTTATTGCTTTTTAACTAAAAAAGTGAAAAAATGATGGAACGTGTCCACAAAGGATTTTTAGGCAATCTGAAAAACGACTTTCCTGCCAGTATCGTGGTTTTTCTGGTAGCTGTGCCGCTTTGTCTCGGTATCGCGTTGGCTTCGGGAGCGCCTCTGTTTTCGGGCGTGATTGCGGGAATTATCGGCGGCATTGTAGTGGGTATGCTTAGCGGTTCGCCTTTGGGCGTGAGTGGTCCGGCAGCGGGTTTGGTTGTCATTGTACTCAATGGTATCACCACGCTGGGCAGCTTCGAATCCTTCCTGCTTGCGATAGTTATAGCTGGCATCATCCAGATAATTTTAGGTCTGGTAAAAGCCGGTATTATCAGTTATTATTTTCCGAGTTCGGTTATTAAAGGAATGCTCACTGGTATCGGTGTTATTATTATTTTAAAACAAATACCACATGGTTTCGGAATTGACAAGGATTGGGAAGGCGACTCCTCATTTTTTCAAAACGATGGGGAAAATACTTTCTCGGCTCTGATGAATATGTGGGACTTTGTGACGCCGGGAGCAACGCTGATTTTTCTTGTCAGCATGGCGATTTTGATTTTTTGGGAAAGCCCTTTTATAAAAAATATTAAATCGCTCAAACTCTTGCAGGGACCTTTGGTAGTTGTTTTGGCCGGTATTGCCTTCAGCTTGTTTTTCACTTCCAACCCAGCTTTATATCTCGCACCCGAGCATCTGGTGCAATTACCCGAAGCTTCCGGGTTTGCTGAGTTTTTCAGCTTTTTTACCATGCCCGATTTTTCAAATATTACCAATCCTGAAGTTTATGTAGTCGCGCTCACCATCGCCGTGGTGGCGAGTTTGGAAACGCTCCTGTGTGTGGAAGCGACCGATAAACTCGACCCGTACAAAAGAATCACCCCAGCCAATAAAGAACTGATAGCTCAGGGCGTGGGCAATATGGCCAGCGGACTCATCGGCGGCTTGCCGATTACACAGGTTATCGTAAGAAGTTCGGCTAATATTCAGTCAGGCGGAAAAACAAAAGCCTCGGCAGTTATGCATGGCAGTCTGCTGCTACTCAGCGTGATAGCCATTCCGGGAGTTTTGAATTTGATTCCGCTTGCCAGCCTTGCCGCCATTCTTATCATGGTCGGTTACAAATTGGCGAAGCCTTCCATGTTTTCAGCGATGTACAAATTGGGCTGGTACCAGTTTATTCCCTTCATCGTCACAGTTGTGGGAATCGTACTCACGGATTTGCTGGTCGGTATCGGATTGGGAATGATGATAGCGATTTTCTTCTTCCTGCGCGAAAGTTTCAAAAATCCATATTTCATCAAGCCGACCGATTTGTGGGAGGACGGCCGCATTCACATCCAACTTGCCGAAGAAATCAGTTTTGTCAACAAAGGCCGCATCCTGAATGCGCTGCGCCAGATACCCGACGGCGCCAAACTGACCATTGATGCAACAAACACGGTGAGCATGGATTACGATGTGCTGGAGATTATAGAAGATTTTAAGCAAAATGCCGAAACCCGTGATATAGACGTGGAGGTGCTGGGAATTCCAATCAACAAGAAGCGCAATATTGATGTAAAAATTCCGGCTTCAAAAAATAAAAAAGCGGCTGCGCTTAGCTAAAAATTATGCCGGCCGGGGAATTTCCCGCCGGATTAAGTTCTGTTGACTTCTTATAAGGTCAATTTTTTCATCGGGTAGATTTTTTCCATGCCCCGGATTTTCCGGGGCATTTTTTATTTTCGGGGTGATAATTTTCATGTATTCCGGTAAGCAAATTTTTAAAAAATTGGCTTTCGAATACTTTTATTTGTATTTCAAAGCGGTTTTGGAACAAACTTTTTAAAAATACAAAAATGACACTCCGTATCAAATCCTTCGCAGCTTATAAAAAGGCATACAAAAAAAGCATAAAAGACCCCGAAGATTTTTGGGATGAGCAGGCAATGACTTTTTATTGGCGAAAATCCTGGAAAAAAACGCTGAAATGGAATTTTCAGGAGCCATCCGTTAAATGGTTTATCGGCGGCAAACTCAACATCACGGAAAATTGCCTGGACCGCCACCTCGCCGAACGCGGAGACAAAACAGCCATCATTTGGGAGCCGAATGACCCTGCGCTCCCCGCTAAAAAATACACTTACCGCCAACTCCACGCCGAAGTGTGTAAAGTAGCAAACGCCCTGAAAGCAAACGGCGTAAAAAAAGGCGACCGCGTTTGTTTTTACATGCCGATGGTACCCGAATTGGCAATCGGCGTGCTGGCTTGTGCGCGTATTGGCGCGGTACATTCTGTCGTTTTTGCGGGATTCTCGGCTTCTGCGCTGGCTGACCGCATAAAAGATGCGCAGGCAAAAATGGTCATCTGTTCAGATTACAATGCGCGTGGGCTTAAAAATATTCCCGTCAAGACAGTTGTTGACGAGGCTGTCGCAATGGGCTGCGACTCGGTGACTACAGTGCTGGTACACAAAAATACCGGTGAAAAAATTTCCTGGAACAAAAAGCTGGATAAGTGGTGGCACGAAGCCATCAAAGGAAAAAAGAGTTCCTGCAAAGCACAGGAAATGGACAGCGAAGACCTGCTTTTTATTCTATACACCTCCGGCTCCACCGGCAAGCCGAAAGGCGTGGTACACACCTGCGGCGGCTACATGGTTTTCACCTGTTTTTCATTCAAAAATGTTTTTCAATACAATGAGGACGATGTTTACTGGTGTACGGCAGACATCGGCTGGATCACCGGGCATTCTTACATCGTGTATGGACCATTGCTCGCGGGCGCTACCACGCTGATGTTTGAGGGCGTGCCGACTTACCCCGATCCGGGTCGCTTTTGGGCGGTTTGCGAAAAACATAATGTGAATCAATTTTATACGGCGCCCACGGCAATACGCGCCCTGATGGCTGCCGGCGGCGATTGGCCGGACAAATACGATCTCAGTAGCTTGCGCGTACTTGGCTCTGTGGGCGAGCCTATCAATGCTGAAGCCTGGCACTGGTACAATGAAAAAGTAGGCAAAGGAAAATGTCCGATAGTGGATACCTGGTGGCAAACGGAGACCGGCGGCATTCTTATCACTCCGCTTGCCGGCATTACGCCCCTCAAGCCGACTTATGCCACTTTGCCGCTGCCCGGCGTACAGCCTTGTCTGGTAGATGCCGAGGGTAATGAGATTTTGGAAAATAATGCGGAAGGATTGCTTTGTATAAAATATCCCTGGCCTTCCATTTTGCGCACCACTTACGGCGACCACGAGCGCTGTCGGCAAACTTATTTTTCTACTTTTAAAAATATGTATTTCACCGGCGATGGTGCGCGGCGCGACGAGGACGGATATTACAGAATTATCGGCAGGGTGGATGATGTCATCAATGTGTCGGGGCATCGCATCGGAACGGCTGAGGTGGAAAACGCCATCAATCAACACGACAATGTAGTCGAATCGGCGGTGGTGGGCTATCCGCACGAGATAAAAGGGCAGGGAATTTATGCCTATGTAATTACCAATCACCCTGTGAGCGATGAGCAGACTTTTAAAAAAGAAGTGCTGGACGTGGTGACGCGGGAAATAGGAGCTATCGCCAAGCCGGATTTGATTCAGGTAGTTTCGGGTTTGCCGAAAACGCGGTCGGGGAAAATCATGCGGCGTATATTGCGCAAAATAGCCGAGGGTGATACGGCGCATCTGGGCGATGTTTCTACCTTGCTAAATCCCGAAGTAGTTGACGAAATCAAAGACGGTTCGTTGACCGGTTCAAAAAATTGATTTCAGCGTAAATCCGATTTTATAAGTTTAAAAAATTCGAATGTTAGCAGCCGTTTTAAAAGACAAGCACCAACCTTTAGAAATCCTGGAAATCCCGCTGCCCGAAACGGGCGCAGGTAAAGTTTTGGTCAACATCAAAGCTGCCGCGCTCAATCGCCGTGATTATTGGATTACAAAAGGTTTGTACCCGGGTTTGAAATTTCCCATCGTCCCCGGCTCTGACGGCTGCGGGCGCTTTGATGGAAAGACCGTACTCATCAATCCGAATCAGCACTGGGGCGCCGACGAACGTGTGCAGTCGAAAACTTATAAAATTCTCGGTTTGCCGGATAACGGGGCCTTAGCCGAATGGGTGGCCGTACCTGCCGACAGGCTTGTGGAAAAACCCCAGCACCTCACCAACGTTCAGGCGGCAGCGCTGCCGCTGGCGGGAATGACGGCTTTCCGGGCGCTTTTCACAAAAGGGCAACCCAAACCGGGCGAGAAAATTCTGGTCACCGGCGCGGGTGGCGGCGTGGCACTTTTTGTTTGCCAGTTTGCGCTGGCAAATGGTAATGAAGTTTTTGTGACTTCCGGTTCTGACGACAAAATTGAAAAGGCAGTTGCGCTGGGCGCCAGAGGCGGCGCGAATTATAAAAAGGAAAACTGGGCGGAAGAATTGCAAAATCAGGCGGGTGGTTTTGACATTATTGTGGACGGCGCAGGTGGCGAGGGTTTTTCAAAATTGCTGAATTTGTGTAATCCCGCGGCGCGCGTGGTGATTTACGGCGGAACGCAGGGCAAGGTGCCCAATTTTTTGCCACAGCCACTTTTTTGGAAGCAGGTTTCGATTTTGGGTACGACGATGGCCAGCGACCGAGAATTTTTGGAAATGATAAAATTTGTAGAAAAACACAAAATCGTGCCGGTGGTTGACGAAGTTTTTGCCTTAAAAGATGTACAAAAAGCGGTCGAAAAAATGGCGCACAGCGATCAGTTTGGAAAAATTGTCATTGAAATTTAAACGGCAATTTTGCAGCTACGCAAATATTTTTTGCCAGTATTTCCAAAATTCGAACTGAAATGTTCAACTTCGGGACGGTTTAGTGAGCTGTATTTTTATAAAAACATTTGAATAAAAATGGCTGATTTTAAAGATACCAATTTGCCCAATATTGTTGAGTTGCGGGGCGTGAGTCAGAGCTACGACGGCGGTAAAAATTACGTCATCAAAGGGCTTGATTTTTTGATAGAAGATAAACCTGCTCAGGGGCAGTTTGTAGTAATCTTGGGTATGTCAGGCTGCGGAAAATCTACCATTTTGCGGTACATAGCCGGTTTGCAGCAGCCTACCGAGGGGCAGATTCTGATACACGGAAAACCGGTGAATCAGAAAAACCCGGTGGCGATGGTTTTTCAGCAATATTCCTCGCTGCCCTGGATGACCGTACTCGAAAATGTGGGTTTGGCGCTTTCTTACAAAGGCATCACCGGAAAAGAACAAAAAGAAAAAGCGATGGAAATGATCCAGTTGGTAGGGCTGGAAGGACACGAAAATAAATATGCGCAATACCCGACTTTATCGGGCGGACAGTTGCAGCGCGTGGCTATCGCGCGCAGCCTGATTGCCAACCCGGAAATCTTGCTCATGGACGAACCTTTCGGAGCGCTTGACATCAATACGCGTTTGCAGATGCAGGATTTGCTCACCAGTTTGTGGCACAAATTTCACCCGACGATTGTGTTCGTGACGCACGATATTTCGGAGGCAGTTTATCTTGCCGACGATATTTACATCATGAAATCGCCACCGTCCAATTTTGTCGAACACATTAATGTTGACCTGCCTTTTCACCGCACACGCGAAACAAAACGCGACCCGCATTTCGTAGAATTGGTGCATAAAGTTGAAGACACGATGGTGCGCGTCGGGCAATTGAGGTGACTTTTAAAAAATCACTTCACGCGGATCACAAACTTATTTTTCTTCCCGTTTTCCAGCATCAAATATTTGCCGTGGAGCAATGATTCGGCGCTGATCTGTGCATCGGGCGAGTCTATTTTATTTTTATTGATACTCACCGCATTTCCCTGTATGGCGCGTCGCGCTTCGCTTTTGGAAGGCACGATGGCGGTAGATTCTGCCATCAAATCCATGATGTTGACGCCATTTTGCACAACAGATTTTGCCACTTCAAAGCAGGGAATTTCGGAGGCGACGGTGTCCAGCGCTTTTTCGCTGAGCGCGAGCAGGGTTTCCCGTCCGGCATTTTTTCCGAAAAGGAGTTCGGTTACTTTTTGCACATTTTCGAGGTCGTCGCGGGAATGAATACGCGCGGTCAGTTCTTCCGCGAGCAGTCTTTTTCTTTCCTGCGGGTTTTCAGCCAAATCGGTTTCGATGCCGATAATTTCGGCTCGTGAGCGCAGTGAAAAATAACGGAAATATTTTTGCAAATCAGCGTCGTCGGCATTAATCCAAAACTGGTAAAAGCGGTAAGGCGAAGTCAGATCCGGGTCAAGCCAGAGATTGCCCTGTTCCGATTTTCCAAATTTTGTGCCGTCGGCTTTGGTGAGCAGGGGAGTGGTCACGGCGTAGGCCTGCACGTTGTCGAGCATTTTTCCAATCATGTGCGTACCGGAAGTGATGTTGCCCCACTGATCCGAGCCGCCCATTTGCATCGTGACGCCCTCATTTTTGCACAACCAGACAAAATCGTAGCCCTGCAAAACCTGGTAGCTAAACTCGGTGAAGGACATACCTTCGCCTTCCAGGCGATTTTTTACGGAATCTTTCGATTGCATATAATTGACCGTGATATTTTTGCCAACGTCGCGCAAAAATTCCAGTACGGACATATTTTTATAAAAATCAGCATTATTAAACAGCAGCGCTTTATTCGATCCGGATTCAAAGTCAAGTAATTTTTCAACTTGTTTTATCTGACAGGCGAGGTTGCGATCGAGTTCGTCCAGGCTTTTCAGGTCGCGCTCTTTGTCTTTTCCCGAAGGGTCGCCGATTCTGCCGGTAGCGCCGCCCATCAAAACAATTGGCTGATGCCCGCTGAGTTGAAATAATTTCAAAATCATGATTTGTACATAGTTGCCAATCGTAAGCGAAGGCGCCGTCGGATCAAAACCGATGTAGCCTTTTCTCACGCCGCCTGCCAGATGTTCCTCCACGCCCGGAGTAGCCTGAAAATACATACCCCGCCACTTCAATTCTTCTATGTAATTCGTCATTGGATAAAGTGATTTTGAAAATTTTTAGATTTTGAAAAAATATTAAGTCTTTGTTTTTCAGACGATTAGGTGATCACTGATGTCAAAATTCTCGTCTTCCGGCGATTCGAGGCGGCTTATTTCCGAAAAGCAGGCGTAGTGCATACAAAAAACAGCCGGAAGAGAAAAAATAAGACCGATGAGCAGCGCAAGCGCTCCCAGCATGGCGATAAAGCCGGTTACGATATAAAAAAGAAAAAACCAAAGCCATCTTTTGGTTACGATTTGGCGACTGGCTTCCATGGCGTCCCAAAATTCCATTTTGTGGAAAACAACAAAAGGTATGGCAAACTGGTAAGCAATGCTCAGATAAAAAGCAGGAAGCAACAAAATAAGCGTCCAAAACGGAAAATCCGGAAAGTCTGAAATCGCTTCGGGATTAGAAAACAATTCAAAATACCAACTCATAAAGCCGGTGAAAAAGATGCTGACCAGAAACGGAATCAGCGATGCTAGAATAATAAGCCCCGTAACTATCTGGATGACAACGAAGGCGCCTATCTGGTCAAAGCCGCTAAAAAACATGGCAAATGGCGCCGGTCTGCCGCGCTCCACTTCCCTCGATGTTTTATAAAATCCGGCGGTAAGCGCGGGCAAAAGTATCAGGTTGGCAGCCATTGGACCGAGGATAGGAATGACCTGGCACATCGCCATCATTAAGCCGCTCAGGAGAATAAAACCTACATAGTTGCCCATGTTTTTTTGAAAAAGATTGATGCCTTTTTCAATGTAATCTCTCATTTTGAATTCATAACCTTCAAAAATGATTTGCTGAATTTTAGGATGATCTGATAAAGCCATATTGATTCTGTTTTTGCAAAAATCAAAAAAATATCAAATGGTTGGAGATTTTTTCTCAACCTGACATTCAGAACAGGTTTATTTATAAAGAATTATTTTACGCAAGTTGCCCGACATATTTTAATTTTGCATAGTTTTTGCATTTTGATATTAACACAATTATTAATCTTATGAATACCAAATCCTTCCCGCTCATTGCATTTTTGTTTGTACTTGGTTGTACGGAAAGTAACAAATCCGGCGACACCGGCTCGGATGAATCAGCCGACAAAGCACCTCTTTTTTCTTTGCTTTCTTCAAAAGAGACCGGCATTGATTTTATAAATGAACTCCACGAAGACCCGATGAGCGATAAAAACATCCTGTCCTTCGGGCATTTGTTTAACGGCGCGGGCGTTGCCATCGGCGACATCAATAACGACGGATTAAAAGATGTTTTTTTCTCCGGCAACGATGTGCCGAATAAACTTTATCTCAACAAAGGCAGCCTCAAATTCGAAGATATTTCTGATAAAGCCGGCATTAATGTGAATAAAGTCTGGAGCTCCGGCGTGACGATGGCGGACGTAAATAATGATGGCTGGCTGGATATTTATGTATGCCAGTTTGGACCAAACAAGCCTGAAAACCGCCAAAATCTGATGTACATCAACAACGGCGATCTCACCTTTACAGAAAAAGCAAAAGAGATGGGCATCAATGACTCGAACGAAAGTTCGCACGCTGCTTTTTTCGATTATGACAATGACGGCGACCTCGATCTCTACGTACTCAATGAATCCAAATACATTATGATGGTTTATCAGACGGTGTTTGAGGATTTGAAAAATAAGAAAAACCTGGAGGCAGCCAGCGGAAATATGTTTCGCAACGACGGCGGAAAGTTTACCCGCGTGACCGAAGAAGCCGGGATGCTGCGCTACGGATTCGGCTTGGGATTGGCGGTGAGCGATATCAACGAAGACGGCTGGCTGGATGTG
>CALMIT010000283.1 GCA_937864255.1 uncultured Saprospiraceae bacterium | reverse complement strand
AGTTGATTGTGAGCGGAAATTTACTTTCGGCTGATTCGGACTGCTCCGTCGTAAAAGCGGAGGTTTTCAAAAAAGACTGGATGCTTTATGATGATAAAAAATACGGACCATTGCCCAACAGAACTTACGGCGGCCCGAATTATTATGGCGGTTATAGCGATCACCTTCCCATTTTGGCACGTCTGGTACTGCGTTAGTCGAAAACTATTTCGAGAATATTTCCGACAAAATAAGCCAGCGCAGCAGCAATTGTACCCAGGAAAAGAGTTTCGACAACGCTGCGCATTTTACTGGTTTCGGTGACATAACCTTTCAAAAAACCAATGGCGCAAAAAGCAGCCAGCGTCAAAAAAGCTGAGCCGTGAAATGTGGAAAACGGAAGCGGCCGAATCATGTCCCAGACGTAAAAAAGCAGGGGAATCAGCCCGATGGCAAAAAATGAAAAGAAGGTGGTAACCCCGATTGATACGGGCGATTTTACATTGGGCAGCATTTCCAATTCTTCTTTCATCATTGTGTCCACCCATATTTTTTTATCAGAAGTAATTTGCCTGACGATGTTTTCCAGCAGCGGCCCTGTGAAGCCTTTTTTCCGGTAAATAAGTTTGATTTCTTCGATTCCTTCTTCCGGGTTTTCATTCACTTCTTTCCATTCCAATTTGTGAAGTTTTTCCCAATTATGCTTTTCAGATTTGTGAGATAAATAACTCCCCACGGACATCGAAAAACCGTCGGCTATCAGATTGGCGAATCCCAGGATAATTACAATTTTGCTATCCAGATTTGCACCGGCAGCTCCCGCCACGACAGCGAAAGTGGTAATGCTGCCGTCAATGCCGCCGTAAACGAACTCGGGGAGATAGACTTTCCAATCTGATTCCATGATTTTTGAGTTTATTGCAAAATATAAAAACGTTGCCGAAAAGTACTCCGGCAACGTTTTTATTCGAAATTCGCCAACTTTATTTTATCAAAATTCTTTCAGTTGGTCAATTTTTACCTGCCTCAAGCAATTGGAAAAACTGGTCGAGTTTTGGCAAAATGACGATTTCTGTTCTTCTGTTCAGGCTTTTTCCGTCCGCTGTCGCGTTGCTGGTTTTGGGCACATATTCGCCTCTTCCTCCGGCGGTCATTCTCTCCGGCGCCACGTCGTGTTTTGTTTGCAAAAGGCGCACCACGGAAGTGGCTCTTTTCACACTCAGATCCCAGTTATCTTTTACGCAACTGTTTGAAATCGGAACATTATCTGTGTGTCCTTCTACCAATATGTCCAATTCGCTGTGGTCGTTGATGATTTTGGCAATTTTGCCGAGTACCTCTTCGGCACGTGGCAAAATCTCCGAACTGCCTGACTTAAATAGCATTTTGTCGGAAAGCGAAATATAAACCACGCCTTTTTTGACTTCAATTTGCACATCCTGGTCATTTACATCGGAAAGAGAACGTTTCAGGCTCATCACCAAAGCGAGATTCAGCGAGTCTTTTCTTTGAACCGAGGAAGTCAGATCTTTGATGTACTTGTTGCGCTCGTCAATAGATTCGAGTGATTTTTTGATACTTTCCGCACCCGTTTTGCTGATGACCGAAAGATCAGAAAGTCTGTCGAGCAGGCTAGTATTGGTGTTTTTCAAAGTCGTGATTTGCTCTTCCAAAAGCTTCATCCTGTTTCTTTCGGAATTCAATTCGCCATCCCTTTGTGTGAGTTGGGTCAGGGTCGCATTTTTTTTGGTTTCGCATTCCAGCAATTCGGACTTCAGTTTATCAATTGATTGCTGTGCGGCATCTCTTTGATTTTGCATTTCCGCAAATTTTTTCTTGCTGACACAAGAAATCATGAGGCTCATCATTCCGAGCAAAAGAAAGAAATTTTTCATAGGTGGAATTTTTTTTATTAACAAATAGATTTTCGGGGCAAAGAACGACATACGCACCGTTCTTGTACTCTTTCGCCCTTAAAAGTAACTTAAAATCTTCCTGATTTATTTGTTCCAGACGTTGTTTTCCACATCCATATCCGCCATTCTTTTTGAAGGGTCTATTTCTATTTTGCTGATTTCGGACTGTGCCCGGTTGATGGAAATGCGGTAATCCGGGTGGGTCCAGGGCCAATCTGCCAAAACCGGGAATTTTACTCCCGGTATTTCATTTGGCTTGTTGCCGCGCATCAAATCAAGCGGAATGTTAAACATTTCTCGGTCGCCGTTGGCGTAGGTGACAAGCACATCAAGGGGCATCGGCATTTTACCTGTTTTTTTAATGGTGATCTCAGTCCTGCTCGAAAGTTCTTCTACTTTTTCGACAGCGTAATCAATTGTATGCGTGGAATTCACGAAATACTCTCTGAACCAATCCAACTCCAGCGAAGAAGTTTTTTCCATCACGCGGATGAAATCGTTGGCGTTCGGGTGCTTGTATTTCCATTCGTTGTAGTACCGCAAAAGTCCTTTATCCAGATTTTTTTTGCCGATGATGTAGCTTAACTGTTCCAGAAAAGTTTCGCCCGACGTGTATGCGGTAAGCCAATAAGCATAACTCGTTTGAAAATGATCGGCGTGCGTGGAGAGCGGCTCCGCCATGCCACTGTTCATAAAATTGCGATAACCGTTGATAGTTTCTGCGTGCGGAAATTCGAGCGGCTTCGCTGGAAAAAGTCCCAGTTTTTTTAAATCCTCCAATGCTTCGGCTTCCGCCCAATTTGTAAAACCCTCGTCCATCCAGGCGTAAAGCGCCTCGTTACTCGCCAACATACCCTGATACCAGGAGTGAATCAGTTCGTGTGCAGCGACACCGATGAGACTTCCGAGGCTTCTTTCTCCCGTGATCAGCGTTGCCATCGGGTATTCCATACCGCCGTCGCCGGCTTGTATAAAGCTGTACTGCTGGTATGGGTAAGGGCCAAGTTTTTCATTCAGAAAGTCAAAAATTCTATCCATGGCAGGCGGCAGTTTTGCCCAGTAATCTTTGGTTTTATCATTCTTTTGATAAAAAAAATGCATCACCATGCCGTCTTTTCTTTTAAAACTGTCGTGTGTGTATTCTTTATCTGCCGCCCAAACGAAATCATGCACATTAGGTGCGAAAAAATGCCAGGTCAGATTTTTACCCCTGGGTCTTTCTACTTTCGAGCCGGGCTGCTCGTACCCGTGGCCGATTTGCTGCGGATTTTGCAGGTAGCCGGTTCCTCCGATGACGTAGTCTTCGTCAATGGTGATTTTGACGTCAAAGTCGCCCCAAATGCCATAAAACTCACGCCCGACATAAGGATTGGCGTGCCAGCCCTGGTAATCGTACTCGCACATTTTCGGATACCACTGCGCCATGGAATATTGTACACCCTCGTCGTTGTCGCGTCCGG
>CALMIT010000282.1 GCA_937864255.1 uncultured Saprospiraceae bacterium | reverse complement strand
TTCGCCCGGCCCGCACGATGCGCGGTACCTGTTTGACGACTTCGTCGGATTGATGAAACAATCGGTAGGTATGCTTGCCGAAAACAAAAATTGATTGAATATTTCGATTTTCATATAAACTTATTTTCAAAAAATTATGAGCGAGATTGTTGATATCCGAGCAAGAGAAATTCTGGACTCCAGGGGCAACCCAACCGTCGAAGTGGAAGTGATGACTGAGGAAGGAGCTATGGGGCGGGCGGCGGTTCCGTCGGGAGCTTCCACCGGAAAATACGAAGCTGTGGAATTAAGGGACGAGGATAAAAGCCGCTTTTTGGGAAAGGGCGTTTTGAAAGCCTGCCACAATATTGAAGAACTTATTTTGCCGGAGTTGGTAGGCGTGGAAGTGACCGACCAGCGCTATATAGACCAGTTGATGATAGACCTGGACGGCACAAAAAATAAATCGAAAATAGGCGCTAACGCCATTTTGGGCGTCTCCATGGCTGTCGCCAAAGCTGCGGCCGAAGAGTTGGGAGAGCCTTTGTACCGCTATATCGGCGGCGTCAACGCTCACGTTCTGCCTGTGCCAATGATGAATATTTTGAATGGTGGCTCACATGCAGACAACAGCATTGATTTTCAGGAATTTATGATAATGCCGGTGGGCGCCGACTATTTTTCGGAAGCGTTGCGTATGGGCGTGGAGGTTTTTCACCATTTAAAAAATGTTTTAAAAAGTAAAGGCTATTCGACCAATGTGGGCGATGAAGGCGGTTTTGCGCCGAATATCAAATCGAATGAAGAGGCAATAGAAACTGTTTTGCAGGCGATAGAGGCGGCTGGTTTCAAACCGGGCGAGGATATTTTGATAGCGATGGATGCGGCGAGTTCGGAGTTTTTTGATGAGAAATCAGGGCTGTATCATTTTAAAAAATCAAGCGGTAAAAAGCTTTCCAGCGAAGAAATGGTAGCTTACTGGACAGAGTGGTGCGGGAAATATCCGATTTTAAGTATTGAAGACGGATTGGCGGAAGATGACTGGGCAGGTTGGGCGCAACTGACCAAAACACTCGGCAATAAAGTGCAGTTAGTGGGCGACGATCTTTTCGTTACGAATACCCAAAGACTTCAAATGGGTATTGATAAAGAAGCGGCCAATTCTATTTTAATAAAAGTGAACCAGATAGGTACGCTCACTGAAACTATCGAAGCAGTTAGGCTGGCTACCCGCAACGGATTTACGAGTGTGATGAGTCACCGTTCGGGAGAAACCGAGGATACCACGATTGCAGACCTTGCGGTGGCTTTGAATACCGGGCAGATCAAAACCGGTTCGGCTTCCCGCTCTGACAGGGTCGCCAAATACAACCAATTATTGCGTATCGAAGAAGAACTTGCAGACTCTGCAGTGTACCCGGGACGAGCGATGCTGGGTTGACAAAATTACAATTGAGCGCAAAGAGGCGAGCCGGATTTCCGGCTCGCCTCTTTGCTTTTTTGAACCTTTGAAAGCCCGGATATTTATTTGATAAGAGCGGTATTTTATTGTAAACTAACTGGAAAGGAATTATAGAAAATTTCATATTAAAATAAAATCATATTCAATTGGCATGGTTTTCGGATATGAACAGCATTGATAGTTAACGTGCATTTTCTAAAAAGAATTGATTAAAAAAAATTAGGGTCTCAAAGAGAGAAGACTGCTCATTCCAAAAACAAATCCCATGGCTAAACAAATTTTACTCATCTGGGTAATTTTACTAAGTGGAATGTTTTGCCTCAAAGCTGAAAACAACCATGAAAAGATTACCGGCTTCCATCCCGAAAAACTTGGTTTTTTCTTTCCGCCGCCTGCCAGTGATACGACTATATTTGATACGGTTTCGATTGCTACCGGTGTGATCATCACGCATTGTCTGGATACCACAGTGCTTACCGGACCAGTTGACACCATTTACAATGCCTGCGCAAACAATTATTCCCCCGCAGTCAGGTTTACCATCAGTGCCAATTCCAATTGTATCAAATATGACGGCATAACCTGCGGAACGGATACCGCCTGTATTGTAATATGTGATATAAACGGGGTATGTGATACCACGACTTTTATTATTTCTGCGCTTGACCCCGATTGCTTTCCGACCAAGAGTATTTTTTACGATACCATTTTCGTTTTTACCTCCGATTCGGTTGATATTGACTTGAATGATCTGAACGGAACACCAATTGGTATTGAAAATGCTTGCGAAAGTTCGAGCGGCACAAGTATCGTTTTTTCGATTGACTCGCTTCGATACCGAATACATTATAATGCATTCGATGTAGGCACGGACACGGCCTGTATTGTAACGCGCGACGACCGTGGATTTACGGATACGACCTGTATCATCATCACCGGAAAAGTGCCGCAGGTGGAAATGATCTGTGATACGCTGGAGTTAGGAACGGACACGCTTTACTGTCTGATCAACGATGAACTGGAAGGTCAAATAGTTTCTGTAATCAATGTTTGTCCTGATCTGTCGGGCGATACTGTGAATTTTGTAATAGATGACGTAAATTTATGCGTCGAAGTTTACACGCTGGAGTTAGGAACGGATACTGCCTGTGTTGTTATTTGCGATGAATTTGATGTGTGTGATACATTTATTTTTAAAATCACCGTCATCATGCGCGACGATACGACAGGCTTGGATACGCTGATAGCTGTAAACGACACCACCACCACCCAGGAAAATACTCCCCTTGTTATCAATGTACTCGGCAATGACACCGTACCCGGCGGGCCGGTTTTGGTTGAAATAGTGACCGATCCTGCCAACGGTATAGTGATTGTCAATCCGGATTTTACGATAGGATATTCCCCCAATGCTAATTTTTGCGGACTGGACAGTTTTCAATACCGCGTCTGTAATCAGACTATGTGCGATACCGCCTGGGTTTTTATAGAGGTGGAATGTGAACAGGACAGTTTTATTATTTACAACGGAATATCGCCCAACGGCGACGGAGATAACGAGACTTTTTTCATAAAGGGAATAGAAAAATTCCCGAACAACAAGGTTTGGGTGTACAACAGATGGGGTAATCAGGTTTTTTATGCCGAAGGCTACCGCTCTACTTGGGACGGCACCTGGAATGGAAAGGTTTTGCCTGACGGCACTTACTTTTACCTGATTGATTTGGGCGATAACAGCGACAGGTTGGCCGGATTTTTACAGATTAACCGATGACGGGAAAGGTTAAAGCCGGGAGGCACA
>CALMIT010000281.1 GCA_937864255.1 uncultured Saprospiraceae bacterium | reverse complement strand
CTTGCACCGTCCAAACTTTGATTTCGGAGATGCGGGTCAGTATTTGTTCGTTGGCATATAAAATTGCCACCTCGTTGAAAATACCGGTCACGTAGTTGATCACTTCCTGCTCGTTGCGGTTGCGATCGAGGTACATTTTGTAATCTGCTTCTATGTACACTTTCACCACGGAAGTCATCCGTTCGTTCGGGTTGTGCGTATCGCTGTCCAGGTCTTTGTCATAATGAAAATCCAGACCCTCGGCAGAAGTTTCGCACTCTTTTGCCGGCGGATTGAGGTGATCTTTTTCTTTGTAAAAAATGTAGGGAGAATTGGGTTTGAGATTGGTCTCGTCAATGGGTCCGAGGTTGTAATTGGCGCCATTGTAGGAAAGAATACCCATCACCCAGTTTTCAAAAACGCTGATGGTGACAACCGATTTCGGATCGCCCGCGATATGACCGGCGTAATAAACGCCTTTTTTATAAACGACCCTTTCGAGTCCGTTTTCGGTTTCGGCGCGGGCAATGAAATCTTCCGTAAAAATTTCATTTTCATGCAATTCCAAAACCAGGTCATTGTCTTCGGTCGGAATGCGCAATTGCAGGTTGTGCGGTCTTTCTTCGTGAAGCGTTTTTAATTGGGCCGCGTCAACATCGAGGTAAACGCCGCCGCTCACGGCAGAACTTCTGGCAGCCACATTTTGGTTTAATTGAAACAAGTCGTAGGTTTTGATCTCCTCCATTTGGTTGCAAGTTTCTTCGACCATTGAGACGGGCTGCTGTGTCTCCTGGTTTGAAAAATACATCCAAAAACTCAAAAGAGCGGGGAGCAAACTAAAAGTAGAGGTACGCATGGACATAAATAATTTGGGATTGGTGGACAAATAGATTTCAACTTTCAAATAATTAAAAAACCGGATAAGGTTACGGTTTTTCCAATGAAAGATTAAAGAATGCCGAAAGTACGACATTCAGTTTGGTTCATCCGACAGGTGGTGAAAAAATATTTGGCGGCTGGCTTCCTTTGCGCGTTAATACCGCTATTTGGTGAGGGGAGGATTTTAAAAACCAAAATCTTCCGAGTTTTTAATTTTGAAAATTAAAAAAGCCCCCGCTCCAAAACGAAGCGGGGGCTTGTATTTCTAATTTAAAAAATTCAATTATTCCGCAGACGTATCGTCGTCGGCTGCTTCCTCCGGAGCATCAGCCAATTGTTCTTTCAATTGAGCCAAACCTTCGAGGTCGCCGAGCGTGGAGCGCTCTACCGTTGATTGCGTCTTTTTAACCACTTTGCGCACTTCTTCTACTTCTTTGTCTTTCTCCTTGGCTACTTCTGCTTCCGCTTCTTTGCGAATGTCTTCGAGGTAGCGGGCGTGCGACACGAGGATGCGCTTGTCGTCGCGGTTAAATTCGATCACTTTCACCGTCAACACATCATCCGTATCGGCAAGGTTGCCGTCTTCTTTGCGGATGTGTTTCACCGGCGCGTAAGCTTCCAGACCGTAAGGCAATTGCAAAATTGCTCCGCGGTCGTCGCGGCGAATCACCGTCGCTTCGTGGTAAGAACCTACGGGGAATACATTTTCAAAAGTATCCCAGGGATTCTCTTCCAACTGCTTGTGTCCGAGTGAAAGTTTGCGGTTTTCTTTGTCAATATCCAAAATCACCACGTCAATATCCTGACCTACGTCCGTGAATTCTTTAGCGTGCGAATAACGCTTGGTCCACGAAAGGTCGGAGATATGCACCATACCGCCGATACCGTCTTCCAATTCAACAAATACGCCGTACTGCGTCAGGTTTTTCACCTTGCCTGTGTGGCGGCTGTTGAGTGGGTAACGACCTTCCACTTCTTCCCACGGATCTTTGGTGAGTTGTTTTACGGACAAAGACATTTTGCGTTCATCTCTGTCTATGGTTACCACTTTGGCTTCCATTTCCTGACCCAGGTTGAAGGCGTCGCGGGAGTTGATTGGCTGGCTGCCCCATGAAATTTCGGAAACGTGGATAAGTCCTTCCACGCCCGGAGTGATTTCGAGGAATGCGCCGTAATCTTCGATGTTGACGATTTTACCTTTCACCACCGAGCCTTCTTTGATATCGGCTGCGAGTACATCCCACGGATGCGGCTGCAACTGCTTCAGACCCAATGAGATACGTTTTTTGTTCTCGTCAAAATCGAGTACCACGACGTTGATTTTCTGGTTGAGCGACAATACTTCGCTCGGATGGCTGATACGTCCCCAGGAAATGTCGGTGATGTACAGCAATCCGTCCACACCGCCGAGATCGAGGAATGCGCCGAAATCGGTGATGTTTTTCACGATGCCTTCGAGTACCTGGCCGCGTTCGAGGCCGGCAATGATGGCCTGACGCTGATCGGCGAGGTCGCTTTCGATGAGGGCTTTGTGAGATACAACGGCGTTTTTGATCACCTCGTTGATTTTCACCACTTTGAATTCCATCATCTTACCGACGTATGAATCGTAATCAATGATAGGCTTGATATCTATCTGCGAACCCGGTAGGAAGGTTTCCAAACCACCCACGTCCACGATAAGACCACCTTTGGTTTTGCTGACGATGTTACCTTTGATGACGGTACCATTTTCGTAAGAATCTTTGATGCGTTCCCACGCGCGGAGCAATTTGGCTTTGCGGCGTGAAAGTATCATTTGACCTTTCGCGTCTTCCTGCTGCTCTACGTACACGTCAATTTTGTCGCCTATTTTCAGGTCGGGCAAATCGCGGAATTCAGAAAGCGCCAATAAGCCATCACTTTTTGAGTTCAAATCGAGAATCACGTCTCCGTTATGAATGCCCGTAACGGTACTTTCCACGATTTCAAATTCGGCAACTTCGGAGAGCGTTTCGTCAAATTGGCTCATGAGCGCTTCGCGTTCACTTTTGGAGTAAGCCGTGTGTTGACGCTTACCTCCTTCCCAATTGAAATCGTCATGCGGCGTAGAAGAAAAATCAGGTGTTTCTTCTTCTATTTCGAGTTCTTCATCATCTTCGGAAGCAGTTTCTTCTACAACTTCTTCCTCTGCCGCAACTTCTTCGGCGGTTTGCTTTTTGTCCAGGATTTCCTCCGCAGAGTCCTCCATTTCTTCGTCTTCTTTCAAATTTTTTTCCTTAGCCATGAGCCTGGAAAATGGTTTGTATGCCCCAAAGTATTTTTTTAGTTTTTAAAAATTTGAAAATACGCCGGGACAGCGGTTAAAAAATATAGATTTTAAAAATCCAAAGCGTTTTTAAATAACTGAAAATCAATTTTTTAGAAAAAGAAAATCAGTCGCTTCAAATTTTGAGGCGCAAAGGTAATTTATTTTCACCGGAAAAATAAAATATGAGGATTTTTTTCAGCCAGGAAAGGTTTTGATTTTCAAATCAGCAATTCCGCCCCCTCCTCGCCCACC
>CALMIT010000280.1 GCA_937864255.1 uncultured Saprospiraceae bacterium | reverse complement strand
CACTGCCGCGATGATCGCTGTTTCCATCATTTATTTTTTGGATTTGAAAACGATACCGAAGCCCGGTGTGAATCCAAGCAACTGGCGGTATGTGGCGGAAAAATCAAAAAACAGCATGTCGTTCAGCGCGTAGCCCAATCCAAAAGCGGATTCAACGGGATTGGTCGCGATGCCGGTGCGTATCATTACCTGACGAACGGGCGCATATTCGATGCCGCCGCGGAAGCGCGCCTCGTAGTCCAGCCATTTTTCCACTTCTGCGAAAAGTTGCACCTGGTCAGTCGGCTGGTACGCCAGCCCGGTTTTTAAAATCGTGGGCAGCGGCTCGTCTTCGATAATTTTTGCCCGGACGGGATTGGTCGTGTGGACGCCGAGCAGCAAACTTTTTGAAAGTCGCAATTGTGCGCCGATTTCAAAAGTAAAAGTGCTTTGGTTGCCGTATTCTGGGATTGTGAGGTTCACATAATCAATCTGCGCGCCCAAGGAAAGCCTGTCCAAAAGTTTGCGTGCGTACGCCAGCCCAATGAGTTGTTCGTTGTAATCTTCAAAACCAAAATAGCGCATCGAAAGTCCGAAGCTGCCCGATTTGGTCGGCAAAACGGCGGAAGCGGAAAGCCCGTTGATGGATTCGAGCAGGAACCTGCGCTCGGCAGAAGCATTCGCACTGGTACCTTCCGATTCTGCAATACCGGCCTGGTTGTAAGGCAAAGCATAAGCACCCGAAAAACCAAGTCCGGCGCCGCCCACCGCGCTTCCCCGCGCATTTCCGGAAACGGAAAAAACACCTTGAGCGGAGCTAATAAAAGCGCAAAACACAAAAATCAGCAGAAAGGTAAAAGTCGGTTTCATGTCTTTTGAATAAATTGAAAAAACTGCCGGTTGAGCAGCTAAGGTAGGTATTTCCGTTTTTCAATTTGTCATTTATACAAAAACAAAAGCGCAAAACAGACTTCGCTGTTTTGCGCTTTTGAAGCGGGCATTTTTATTTATTTCATTCCGATTTCGGACATATTTTTAAATGAAAAAGCCTGCATTTCGCGGTTATTGTTTCCGACCAAAATGAGGTCTCCCTTTTGTCCTTTACGACGCAGGTAGGCGATGCTTTTTACATTATGCGGCGCATAAAAACCACTTTGCCTGATAGTCAGCGGCTTAAAATTTCCAGTCCCGTCACCAAATAAAATAAGCCCGTCGCCGGCATCGTAGCGCGGCGTTTCCACCTCGGCGTCAAACATATTACCCGCTATGATTAGGTCTACTTTTCCATCATCATTCAGATCTTTGCTAATGATGCTCATTATTGGCGCTAATTGCGCCTGGATAGGCAGCATTTTATGCTCAAAAGTGCCGTTTCCATTATTGATCAAAACTATTGATTCGAAAGTCACCACCTCGCGATGGAGAGACGCCTCTAAAGATTTTTCACCAAAAATATCTTCCATGCTGGCGTTGGCGAAGTCTTTATAACTCGGAAATTTTTCTTTGATAAAAGGCATCTGCTGGGAGGAGCACTGCCGCCCGCGCGAAGGAACGAGTTTGCCTTTGTATTCTTTGCTCAGCACCGGGTCGCAGGTACCCGATTGGTCAAAATCTTTTGCAAAAACGCGGAAAGGTTTTTTCTCGGAAGGATGAAATTTATTGTTCATTCCCACATTGCCGACGATAAAATCTTTATCGCCGTCGCCGTCCACATCCAGTTCTTCCAAAGAATACCACCAGCCCGTCAGTTTTGCGGTTCCATATTTTTCGGAAGCGTCTTCGAAAACGCCTTTATTATTTTTCAAAATAGTAACGGGCATCCACTCGCCAGCCAGAATCAGTTCGGGATATTTATCGCCGTCCAAATCTGTCCATTTGGCGTCTTTGACCATCCCAATATTTTTTATAAATGGCGCAACCGTCGCCGTAACATCAGTGAATTTTTTATTATCATTTCTCAAAATATAGCTGACCGAAGGGTAAGGATATTTCAGGTGTTCGCAGGCAGCGCCGATAAAAAGATCCAGGTCGCCATCCTGGTCAAAATCGCCGGCCACAGCAGTTTCGCCATGGTAAGGCGCTTCTGGCAAACCCACTCTGTGGAAATTTCTTTTTCCAAAATTGATATACAATCGGTCATTCAGTAAAGGGGAGCCGTTTTTAATCTCATAGCCGCCGCTTACCACGTAAAGGTCTTGATCTCCATCGCCGTCCGCATCAAAAAACACAGCGTCGGCATCTTCCGAGGCAGCTTCGTTAGCCCAGGGTTTTGAAGGCGAGGCGGAAAAAATACCGTCCTGATTCTGAAAAAATAATTCACCCGACTGTCCGGCTGCTCCGCAGATATAAAAATCGTCCAATCCGTCGCCGTCCACGTCGGCTACACTGATTTTTGGGCCATGAGCAGACTGTTTGTGCGGCAAAAGAACCTGCGCCTGAAAGTCGTTGAAGGTATTTTCTTTATGTACAAAATTTAAACCCAACGATTGCAGTGAAACGGAGGTAAAGGGGGTCGGCGCAGCGGTTTCATTTTTTACAAAAGCAACTGCGTTTGGATCTTTGTTTACTACCAGTGTTTTATTTATTGCAGGGTTTGAAATTTCCTGCTTTGTGCCGTCCTTCCAGATGACCTCAACTTTGTCCACGGAGGTTTTGTCGCCCAGCCCAAAATGCAGTCTTTCATCCATACAACTCAGATAACCTCTGACGGGCAGCATTTCCTGAAATTGTATTTCGCTGCCAGTATGAATAGTCACTTTCGCGCCCAGAAGCACCGCCGGCGCTGCGCCTTTCAAATCCACGTCCAAAAAGTTTCCGCGTTGTTGTTCGATTGCATTGTTTTTGTACACAAATGCCTCGTGGTCAATGTTGCTGACAATCATTTCGAGGTCGCCGTCATTGTCCAAATCGCCGTAGGCTGCACCGTTGGAATAAGAAGGCTGGTCCATGCCCCAGGCTTTTGTCATATCCTGAAAGCGCAGTTGCCTATCATTTTTGTAAATTTCGTTGGGTAGTTTTACTTCGGGCATTTTTGCGTACATCTCCTCGCGCATTTCCATCGGCACGGTACCGCCATTCAATTTGCGGACTCTGTCCATTTCTATTCTAAAATCATTGTCGCGTGCGTATCTTCTGTAACCGTTTGAAATAAAATAATCTTTCCAGCCGTCATTGTCAAAATCTGCAAATAAAGAGGCCCAACTCCATTCTGTCTGTCCCACGCCCGCCATGTGCGCAATGTTGTTAAACTTGCCGGTTCCATTATTGAGTTGGAGCGAGTTAAACATGTACTGGTACTGATATTTCAAGTCATTGACAAAATACCAGAAACCCTCCACGTCCATAGATTCCATCAAAGTCTTTCCTCTGAAATGGTCGGAGGTAGCCATGTCCACGACACCGATATCCACGTGTCCGTCAT
>CALMIT010000279.1 GCA_937864255.1 uncultured Saprospiraceae bacterium | reverse complement strand
CTTCTTTTACCGCGTCTATTATTTCGGCAGCCATCAGATGATCGCCCTCTGCGGTAAGTATTTTATCAGGGGTAGAAGTATCTACGCTCCAGGATTTTATACTTTCCACTTCATTCAAAAAACCGGAAACGCTGCGCACACAGTTTTGACAGTTAATATTGGTTTTGAATTCTAATTTCTTCATTGTTTATTTTTTTACAATCCCTTCCAAAAGCGGCACAAACCTGAAACCATCCAAGGTTTGATCTTTGTACTCATTTTCCGAAAGGCGGATAATTTTATGCATTTGTTGCGTATCGCCGCCCACGGGAATAATTAAAATACCTCCGATGACTAATTGTTTTAGCAAAGCCTCCGGTATGTCGGCAGAGCCGGCGGTCACGATAATTTTATCAAAAGGAGCGAACTCCGGCAGACCTTTGCGACCATCGCGCAGGTAGCAGCGTACATTTTGCAAACCAAGTGCAAAAAGCAGTTTTTTCGAACGGTGGTGCAGAACTTCCTGCCGTTCTACGGTAAAAACCCGCGCACCCAAAGCAGCCAAAATGGCCGCCTGATAACCGGAACCAGTGCCTATTTCAAGCACTTTTTCGCGCGGTTTTATTTCCAAAAGTTCGGTCTGATAAGCCACAGTAAATGGCTGGGAAATGGTCTGGTCTTCGCCTATCGGAAAAGGTTTGTCTTCGTAAGCCCATTCTTCAAAAGCTTTTTCGAGAAAAAAATGGCGGGGTATTTTTTCTATCGCATCCAGTATATTCTGGTCGCGGATACCTTTTTTTTTCAACAAACCTACCAATTGCCGCCGCATACCTTTATGCCTGTAAGTATCCGTCAGATTAAATTCCTCTTTATCTGGTTGTCGCATCATTTTAAAACAAATCACTTTTACTAAATTCGCCTCGAACCGAAAATCCAAATCTAATTATTGCAAACGTAAAAATGATTATACAATGACGAAAATCAAATTTGGGACGGATGGCTGGCGAGCCATTATCGCCGAAGATTATACAGTAGAAAATGTAATAAGGGTGGCGACAGGCACCGCAAACTGGCTCAAAAAAAATAACGGCAAACAGGTCGTTGTCGGGCACGATTGCCGCTTTGCCGGACAGATGTTTGCCGAAGCTACTGCCCGCGCGCTGGGTGCTCAGGGAATCAAGGTGGTTTTGGCAAAAGGTTTTGTCTCTACGCCGATGGTTTCGCTCGGCGTAGTCAAAGCCGGCGCTGACCTGGGCGTAGTCATCACCGCGAGCCACAACCCGCCTTCTTACAACGGCTACAAATTAAAATCAAAGTTGGGCGGCCCAACCATTCCTTCGGAGGTGCAGGAAGTAGAAGATTTAATACCTGAAAAAGCGCCTTCCCAACTCCCCGCTTTGGCAGAAATGGAAGCAAAAGGATTGCTCGTTTACGCGGATTTGGAAGAAATGTACACCCGGCACGTAGAGGAGCATTTTGATATGGATACCATTAGAAAATCAAATATCGGGATCGGCTATGACGCCATGTATGGCGCCGGACAACGCGCTATGACGCGCCTGCTGCCCAAATCCGTGCGACTGCATTGCGATGATAATCCGGGATTTAAAGGGCAGGCGCCCGAGCCGATTCACCGCAACCTGACGGAGTTGTCGCAGCTTTTAGCCAATAATGCAGACTTGCACGTCGGCATTGCCAATGACGGCGACGCTGACCGCATCGGCATGTATGATGCCGACGGAAATTTTGTGGATTCGCACCATTTGCTCCTGCTGTTACTTTTATATATGCACAAGTATAAAAAGCAATCGGGCAAAGTAGTATTCACTTTTTCGGTGACGGATAAAATGCGCGTGATGGCAGAAAAATTTAACCTGCCTTACGAAGTAACCAAAATCGGCTTCAAATACATCGCCGAAATCATGGCGCAGGAAGATGTGATTGTCGGCGGCGAAGAATCGGGAGGTCTGGCCGTAAAAGGACACATCCCCGAACGCGACGGCATCTGGGTCGGAATGATGGTGCTGGAATTTATGGCCAAAACCGGAAAGTCATTAAAAGAGTTAATTCAAGAAGTATATGATGTGGTCGGGCCTTTTGCTTTTGACCGCGACGACCTGCACATTGAGGAGTCCAAAAAGCAGGAAGTAATTAGAAATTGTCAGTCTGATACTTATCAGGAATTTGGCAAATACACTGTAAAATCAACCGAAAAAATAGACGGATTCAAATTCAATCTGAGCGAAGACAGTTGGGTGATGATACGCCCCTCCGGCACCGAACCGGTTTTGCGGGTGTACGCACAGGCGCCTACTTTGGCGGAATCGCGCGCTATTCTTGACGCTACGCAGGCTACACTTTTTAAATAAAAAACGAGGCTATTAAAAACAGCTTCGTTTGATAATAAACTTTCGGGCGGCTAAGGCATTTCCACAAGCCGCGCCGTTAGTTTCAAAACCTTATTTAAAAATTGTAAAAACCGTCAAAATGTATTCTTCAGCCAAAAATCCGTGGCTTTTAATCGTACTTGTGGCTTTGTTTTTTAGCTCCTGCAAAGAAGAAAAATTCATTCCCGATGTTTCGAAAATCAAAGTCGAAATAAAAATCAAACGATTCGAACAGGATCTTTTTCAATTGGATACCACTGACATCGCGGCCGGACTGAATCAGTTGAGAGAAAAATACGGCGCCTTTTTCGAAGAAGTTTACCTCCGCATTATGTCCGACCCCAGCCGCCCTGACGCCGCACCGGAAGAAATCATCGGCGAAATCATAAAAAACGAACAGGTACGCAAGCTCTATGATACTTGTATGCTGGTGTACAAAGACCCGCGCGCCATTGAGCAGGAGCTCAGCCAGATGTTTAAATTTTATAAATATTACTTACCCGAGCGGCCGGCGCCGGAGGTGGTTTCCTACATTTCAGAATTTTCGCTGGGTACTTTTACTTACGGCGACAGTCTGGTCGGGTTTAGCTGGGAATTTTTTCTCGGGGCAAACGACCCGCACTACGACCCCGCCATTTTTCCAAACTACATCCAGCGCACCATGACCCGGGATTATCTTTTGCCCAAAATAGCCGAGGCCGTAGCAGGCAATCTCGTGGGCGACGCCGGCGGAAACCGCCTGCTTGATTTTATGATTCAAAATGGTAAGACATTGTATATCAAAGATTTATTACTCCCGGAAACGCCCGACAGTATTAAACTCGAATACACCGCCGAGCAGGTGAAATGGGTAGAAAATAACGAACTGGAAGTCTGGGCGCATTTTTTGAAAGAAAATCTTCTGTATTCTTCAAAAATGCGGGACATACAAAAACTCATCAACCACAGTCCGGTAGCGCCCGGCGGAATGCCCCAGGAAGCGCCCGGCCGCACAGCCAACTGGCTCGGCTGGCAAATCGTGAAAGCCTATATGAAAAAATTTCCCGACACCACGCTCGAAGAGTTGCTCGCGGAGCGCGACGCGCAAGCCATTCTCGACAAGTCGAAATATAAGCCGAAGCGGTGAGGCAAGATAAAAGCTCGTTTTTTATCCTCTTTGCCTTTTCACAATTTTTAAAATTCAACCCGGCAGGCGCTTAAAATCTTTTGAGCACACTCTCCCGCCAATCCGACATTTTTTTATCCAAAAACTTCGACAAGCTGGCAGCGGATTTTTAAAAATTACTGCCATTTTTACCGAAAATACGGTATGGCGAAGGTTTTGATCCGCTACAATACTTTCTAAATCAAATTCAATCCAGAAAATTTTTTATAAAAATGACTTACGATAATTTCACCATAAAAGCGCAGGAATCCATCCTGAAAGCGCAGCAAATAGCGGCGGGACTTGAACAGCAGAGTGTGGATACCACGCACCTGCTCAAAGGTGTCATTGAGACCGACGAGAGCGTGCCGCAGTTTTTATTTTCAAAAATGGGCGTCAACATTGCCTCCCTCAAAAAACAGTTGGAGGAAGTTGTAAAATCTTATCCGAAAGTGCAGGGCGGCGACAAGCAATACCTCACCAACGACGCCAACCAATCGCTCAGCCGCGCCAAAAAAGTACTGCCTGAGTTTGGCGACGAATACATCTCCGTGGAGTTAATTTTGCTCGGCATTTTGCAAGGCGCTGACAAAGCAGCCAAATTGCTTAAAGAACTCGGCGCGAATGAAAAGGCTTTGAAAAGCGCCATCATGGAATTGCGCAAAGGCAAAAAAGTAACCGACCAAAGCGCTGAAGACCAATACAATGCGCTGGCAAAATATGCCATCAATCTCAACGCGCAAGCGGAATCCGGCAAACTCGACCCGATCATCGGTCGCGATGAAGAAATACGCCGCGTGTTGCACATTCTTTCGCGGCGCAAGAAAAACAATCCGATCCTGGTCGGCGAACCCGGCGTGGGTAAAACGGCCATCATTGAAGGCATCGCCTGGCGGATCGTAAAAGGCGACGTACCCGAAAATCTGCGTACCAAGCGCATTTTTACACTTGATTTGGCTGCGCTTATTGCCGGCGCGAAATATAAAGGCGAGTTTGAAGAACGCCTGAAAGCGGTCATCAAAGAAGTGACTGATTCAAACGGCGAGATTATTCTTTTCATTGACGAGATACACACGCTCATCGGTGCCGGTGGCGGTGGCGGTGCGATGGATGCTGCCAATATTTTAAAACCTGCCCTCGCCCGCGGCGAGTTGCGCACGATCGGCGCTACCACGCTGGACGAATACCAGAAATATTTTGAAAAAGACAAAGCGCTGGAGCGCAGATTCCAGACGGTGACCATTGACGAACCGAGCGTGGAAGACACCATTTCCATTTTGCGCGGATTGCAGGAACGCTACGAAGTATTTCATAAAATAGAAATTTTGGACGAGGCTTTGGTGGCGGCAGCCGAGCTTTCGCATCGCTACATCAGCGACCGGCAATTGCCTGATAAAGCGATTGACCTGATAGACGAAGCCGCTGCAAAACTACGCCTCGAACTCGATTCGGTGCCGGAAGAAATAGACGAAGCAGACCGCCGGGTGCGCCAGTTGGAAATTGAGCGCGAAGCCATCAAGCGGGAAGGCGACGAGAAAAAACTCAAATTGATGGGCGAGCAAATTGCCAACGCCCGCGAAAAACTTGACTCCATCCGCGCCGCCTGGAAAAATGAAAAAGAAATTGTGGATACCATTCAAAATATCCGCAAAACGATGGAAGAACTGGAAACACAGGCGCAAAAGGCCGAGCGCGAAAGTGATTACGAAACGGTAGCCAAAATTCGCTACGGAAAAATAAAAGAGCAGGAAGCCATGCTCCGGGCAGCCGAAGAAAAACTGGCCAAACTGCCTGAAGAAAATCGCTTCACCAACGACCAGGTAACTGCCGACGACATTGCCGACGTAGTGTCGAAATGGACGGGCATACCGGTGAGTCGGATGAAGCAAAGTGAGCGACAAAAGCTGCTCGGACTCGAAGCCGAACTCGGCAAGCGCGTGATCGGTCAAATGGAAGCCGTGACTGCCGTAGCCGACGCGGTGCGCCGCAGTCGCGCCGGTTTGCAAGATGCAAATCGCCCAATTGGGTCGTTCATTTTCCTCGGACCGACCGGGGTGGGTAAAACCGAATTGGCGAAAGCTCTGGCGGAGGTATTATTTGATGACGAGCGCGCGATCACGCGCATTGACATGAGCGAGTACCAGGAACGCCACACTGTGTCGCGGCTTATCGGCGCGCCTCCGGGATACGTGGGCTATGAAGAAGGCGGGCAATTAACAGAAGCTGTGCGCCGCAAACCGTATTCGATCATTTTGTTGGATGAGATTGAAAAGGCGCATCCGGATGTGTTCAATATTCTTTTGCAGGTGTTGGATGACGGGCGTCTCACGGACAACAAAGGCAGAACGGCAGATTTTAAAAACGCCATTATTATCATGACTTCGAATATGGGCGCGGAAACTATTTTGGAAAACTTCGAAGACCTCGACGCACTGGGCGACAAGCACCGCACCGAGATTATCGAAACGACCAAAGTGGAGTTGTTTGAAAAAATTAAAGAACTCCTTCGTCCCGAATTTTTGAACCGCATTGACGAAAAAATCATGTTCCTCCCGCTCACCCGCGAGGAAATCAGAAAAATACTTGAATTGCAAATGAAAAGCATTCAAAAAATGCTGGCTAAACAAGGCGTCGTGATCAACATGAGCAACGAAGCGAAAGATTTGCTGGCGAATCTTGGCTACGACCCGCAGTTTGGCGCACGCCCGATGAAGCGCGTTCTTCAAAAAGATTTACTCAATGAGTTGGCGAAAAGAATGCTCGCCGGCGATTTTGGCGCGGGCGATATGATTTACGTGGATGCTGATCCGCGCGGGCTTACTTTTGGCAAAACGCCCTTCGCCGGAGCGGTTGACCTGCCAAAAGATGAAGAGGAAGAAGCGTCAAAAACTTCCAAATCAAACGGCGCCACCAAAGCCGCCAGAAATACGGGCAATAAAAAAGAAGACCAGTCCGGCGAGGCAGGAGCGTGAAGGGAAGGCGGAATAATGAATGTAGCGTGACGAGTTTAGAAGGGCGGCGTTTCGTGTACGAAACGCCGCCCTTCTAACTTCCAAAGACTAACTCCTAAAGACCAAAGACCAAAGACCAAAGACCAATTTTCAAAACCTCAAATGCTTGACAGTCTGCGAGTTGTTGATTAGCTGGTGAAGTGAATCAATGCCGACCCGAAGGTGCAGTTCCACAAATTTTTCGGTGACGGATTTGTCGCTGGCTTCGGTTTTTACGCCTTCGGGAATCATCGGGATATCCGACACCAGCAGCAGCGCCCCGGAAGGAATTTCATTTTTAAAACCTGCCACAAAAATGGTCGCCGTTTCCATATCAATGGCCATGACGCGCATGGTTTGCAGATTCTTTTTAAAAGCCTTGTCGTGTTCCCACACGCGGCGGTTGGTCGTATAAACGGTGCCTGTCCAATAATCCTGCGAACGCTCGCGAATGGTGGTGGACACTGCTTTTTGCAGAGCGAAGGCAGGCAGCGCGGGTACTTCGGGCGGCATGTAGTCGTTGGAAGTTCCTTCGCCCCGGATGGCGGCAATCGGCAAAATCAAATCGCCCACTGAATTTTTTCTTTTCAGACCGCCACATTTTCCCAAAAAGAGTGCGGCTTTCGGATGCACGGCCGAAAGCAAATCCATCACGGTCGCGGCATTCGGACTGCCCATTCCAAAATTTATAATGGTAATGCCGTCGGCAGAGGCACATTGCATCGTGCGCGTTTTTCCGTACACTTCCACTTCATGCCACTGCGCAAATAATTCCACGTAATTGCTAAAATTGGTGAGCAGTACATATTTTTCAAATTTCTCCAGCGGCATGCCCGTGTAGCGCGGCAGCCAGTTTTCTACGATATCCTTTTTGGTTTTCATGGATATTATTTTTTTGGAATTGCAAAATACATGGAAATTTCGCCTTTATGTTTGGTCAGAAAGCGGCCATTGGGTTCAAAATCAAATTGATTTTTTATCAGTCCGTAGGTCGTCTCCGAAATATTGACCCTGCCCGGGCTGCTGGCCGTTTCCATGCGCGAGGCAATATTGACCGTATCACCCCAAATATCGTAAGCAAATTTTTTAATGCCTACAATTCCTGCCACCACCGGCCCCGAATGAATACCGATACGCGCTTCAAAAAACGGCTGTCCTCTCTTTTTTTTATCCTCAGCCATCTGGCTCATAAAAGCCTGAATATCAATGGCTGCGGCAACCACGTTGCACGCTTCTATCGTATCATTTTGTATGCCAATACCTCCGGCGCACATATACGCGTCGCCAATCGTTTTGATTTTTTCGAGTCCGTAATTGCCGATGATTTCATCAAATTTTCTAAAACAAAAATCAATTTCCTGCACCAGTTGCTCCGGCTCCATCTGGCTTGCTATCTGCGAAAAATCTTTAAAATCAGAAAACATCACCGTGACCATTTCATAACGACGCGCTTTGGTGCGACCGTATTTTTTCAACTCATCGGCTATCTCGTAAGGCAAAATATTCAGCAGCAAATCTTCTGACTTTTGTTTTTCTTCCTGCAATTCCTGCGTACGGGCAAACACTTCCCGCTCCAGTTGCTTCTCGCGACGGCGCAGTTCGTATTCGCGCCAGCGTACCCAGCCAAAAATAATTGCCGCCAAAAAAATCAGGCAAAGCGCCAAAAACCACCAGGTCGTATAAAATGCCGGTTTTATGATTACCGGAATTGAAATTTCCGAAGCGTTCCACTGGCTGCCGCCCGTGCTGGCTTTTACGCGAAAGCGGTATGTCCCGGCAGGAATGTTATTGTAACGCACGGTGGTTTCGTTGGATGGCGCCGACCATTCTTTGTCAAAACCTTCCAGCTTGTAGGTGTAAGCATTTGCCGTAGGATTTTTAAAATCAAGCAGGGCAAATTCAAAAATGAAAAACTTGTCGGAGGCGCGCATTTGAATACCGCCGGACAAATCTTCGGGATTCGGATATTGAAAAAGACTGTCTTTTGAATTGTTGTACTTCGTAAAAGAAGTGAGCAACAATGGCGCATCAGAAGTCTTTTTGGGCTTCCAGAAAGCCGCGTTGGGATAAAAAGCAATGACGCCGTTGAGACCGCCAAAATAAAATCGCCCGTCCCGGCTTTTCAAAAATGAATTGCGGTTAAATTCCTTCCCCCGCAGCCCGTCTTCGAGCAACAAATAAACAATTTTTCCGGTATTAAAACTCAGACGCGCGAGTCCGCGATCCGTGCTTGCCCACAAAGCCGAGTCACCCTCAGATTGTACCGCATTGATAAAATTATTGGGCAGCCCGTCTTGTATCGCGTATGTTTTGGATGAAAAATCAGACAGGTTTATTTTACAAAGTCCGTTGGAAGTAGCGAGCCACAGCAATTGTGGCGCAGTTTCGGCGACGCCTAAAATACGGTTGGAAGGCAATATTACTTTTGAATGCTGCGCGTTGGTAAAATGCTCCAGCGTACCCGCTTCCGGGTCTATTTTAAAAAGCCCGTTATTATTCGTACCCACCCATAGAAATTTTCCGAAACGGGAGTACAGCAAAAAACTCAGATCATTTTTTACGCGCTCAAAAACACCTTTCGGGTCTTTGAAAAGATTTAATCTGTCCTCTGAAAAATTGTAGCTGTAAAGTTTGTCTTCAAAACCCAGCCAGATATTTTGCTCGCCGTCCGTTGTCAGCACGCCGGCATCTGCCACGCCAGTGCGGATGAGCGTATCCGTTTTCAGATCGGAAAGCCTGATACGCAAACCATTCCCTGTAAAAAGTTGATCCCGGTGAAAAAGCAACCCGAAGGGCGGGTTAAAAAAATCTTTTTTGGGAAAAAGCGGCCTCAACTCGCCGGTGCGCGGATTGAGCTTGTGGATAGAATTGTAATAACTCATATAAATCGCGCCGTCATCCCCCTCAGTCATGGCGCGCATACTGCAATAGCCGTTGTTGCAATATTCATTGCCATCGGAAAGATAGCTGTCAAAAAGTTTTTGAGAAGGCGTGATTTTTAATAATCCAAAATCCGTGGCAGCCCAAAGCACGCCCGAATTATCCTTGAATACCTGCCTGACCTGGCAGGTATTTTTTACAAGTTGTTTGATCTGGGTGTGATAATTTTCCCAGCGCTGCGACGAAGCCTGGTAATGCCACAAAGCAGCATAACCGCCCAGCCACAGGTCGCCGTTTTCTTCGAGCAGGAAGGTTTGCAGATTTTCATTCTTAAAGGGAAAATTATTATCCAGGTAAGGCTGAAAAGTTGTGGTTTCAGGGTCTAATGAAAAAATGCTGCCGTCAGTCAGCAGTGCAAAAAGCCGGTTGTCCTGATCAGTCTGAAAAGCCACTATACTGTTTTGGGTATTTTTTAAAATGGCTTTTTCTATTTTGAGTCCCTGCATCAGCCACACCTCGCCCGGCAGCGCTTCCATGACCAGTTTGTTATCCCAAAAAATAGCGGGGACGAGCGCCGATTTATTGGGCAGCGTGAGCATATCTTCCAGGCGGTCAGGCTCAGTGGTGCGCAGCAAAACCAGCGTGCCGGGGCGATTGTCCTGCCCGATACAGCCGAGATATTTTTTTGAAATGCGGAAAAAATTATTGGGCTTCCAAGTGACGTCGCGGAGAATGCTGGCAGAGTCAGGTTTAAAATTTTTAAGACTGACTTTGCGGGGATCAAAGGCAGAAATACCGCCGGGGTAAGCCAGCCAGATGTTGTGGCGATTTTCTATCCAAAGATCAGTGATAAAATTGTGAGGAACGGCGCTGTTACCGGTGGTAAAATGCCTGAATTTTTTTCCGTCGAAGCGGTTTAAGCCGTTGATGGTGCCTATCCAGAGAAAGCCCGTGCTGTCTTGTCCTATTTTAAAAACATTGCGGTGAGAAAGTCCTTCCTCAAAACCATACATTTTAAAATCAAAGCGCTCCGCTTCCTGGGCGCCGGCAAGCAGGCGGCAAAGCAAAAGTAGCCAGACGAGCGTCCGTGTTTTTTGATTTTTTTGAAAAAAGAGAGTAGCAGGCGCGTTCAAAAAATTCCACATTTTCAGATTCAAAATCCGGTTGGCTGCTCAAAAGTGGGAAGATTTTTCCATAAAAAATAAGTGACCTGATTTTAATTTCAGGTCTGACAAAGCATTACCTTTTAAAAAAAGTACATTTGCCGTCTTTGTCAGTCCAAACCTATGCGTGGAATGTTGCCCGGTTTTAAACTGTCGAATATATTTCGCACACGAAAGAAATATAAAATCCGGCTGGTCAATACCTTGCTGCTTTACCTGTGTGTAGCTGAATTTATCACCCTGATTTTTGACATCGGCTTCAACCGCGACCCCGCTAATCGCAGCCTGTTTGTCTGGCTCTATGAAGGCGGGCTGGTCGTCATTTTGCTTCTCAACCTTTTCAAAGCGCTGCTGACGATACAAAGCACTGTAAACGCGCGCCTGCGGTACACCGAATGTTTTATCATCGGGCTGGTAGGCGGGATTTTCTTTTTCCGGCTTTTTGCCACAGATGCGGAGGGGCATCCATTACAGTGGTTGCTGGATATTTCCACCCTGCATTTTGCTATCGCTATCGTGGCGCTGATCGAACTTTCGCGCAGCAGCCTGCGCCTCGAAAAACTTCAGCTCAACCCGGCGCTGCTTTTTGTACTCAGTTTTGGCTTTCTGATCCTGATAGGCACCACGCTTCTGCTTCTGCCCAAAGCTACTACCGGCGGCATCAGCCTTATTGATGCTTTTTTTACCATTACCAGCGCGGTGTGTGTGACCGGACTGACGGTGGTGGACACCTCCACCGCATTTACCCTTTTCGGGCAAACGGTCATACTCGTTTTTATACAATTGGGCGGGCTGGGTATCATGACTTTTACCAGTTTTTTTGGTTACCTGATAGCCAGCGGTTCTTCTTTTCAAAACCAATTGATACTAAAAAATCTGGTGAATGAAGAGCAACTCGGCGCAGTTTTTAAAACGATTTTAAAAATTGTGTACATCACCCTGGGCGTGGAATTGGTCGGGGCGGTTTTAATTTTTAGTACCCTTGACGAGTTGCGCTTTGCTTCGCTCAACGACCGGATTTTTTTCGCAATTTTTCACGCTGTGTCAGCTTTTTGCAATGCGGGATTTTCCACTTTTTCGGCGGGACTTTTCGACGAGGCGCTGCGTTTTAATTACAATTTTCAACTGATCATTTGCGGGCTGGTCATTTTCGGAGGGCTGGGTTTTCCTATCGTATTCAACTATTATCGCCTGATCAGGCGGTTTTTGATGCACAAAACGCGCGAGATTATTTATAAAGAACCTTTCCCACATGCACCCCGTGTGATAAATCTGAATACAAAAATCGTAGTGTTTACCACTTTGATATTGCTGATAGCAGGCGCCGTCGGGTTTTATTTTCTTGAAAAGGACAATACTTTGCAGGAGCACAATACTTACGGACAGATCGTCACTGCTTTTTTTGGCTCAGTGACGCCCCGCACTGCCGGTTTTAATACAATAGACATGATGGCGCTGACCTTCCCCGCCATCATGCTTACTTTTTTTCTGATGTGGGTGGGTGCTTCGCCGGCTTCTACCGGCGGCGGCATCAAAACCACCACACTGGCCGTAGCCACTTTGAATATCTTCAGCATCGTGCGCGGCAAGCAACGGGTAGAATTATCAAAGCGTGAAATATCTAACGAGTCTGTAAAACAGGCTTTTGCAGTGATTTCACTTTCGCTGATCATCGTCGGGTTTGCTGTTTTTGCACTTTCATTTACCGACAGCGAGAAAGGCTTGATGCGATTGGCTTTCGAAGCTTTTTCAGCATTCGGCACGGTGGGACTTACTCTGGGCGTGACGCCCGAGCTTTCGTTCGTCGGCAAACTCATTATCATCGTGACCATGTTTGTCGGAAGGGTAGGTTTGTTTACATTATTAAAAGGAATTTTACCCGACCGGGGCTATCAGTCTTACAAATACCCCACAGAATCCGTCATCATTACCTGATAATTTTTAAAAAGAAATAAAATGAAATGTATCGTATTCGGATTGGGAAATTTTGGTGCGGCTTTGTGTACCAAACTGACTGAGTTGGGCAATGAAGTAATCGGCGTGGACAAGCGGCTGGATAAAGTAGAGCAATTGAAAGATAAAATCACCCACACGGTTTGTCTCGATTCTACCGATGTGCAGGCGGTGAATACGCTGCCGGTAAAAGAAGCAGATCTGGTCGTCATCGGTATCGGCGAAGACGAGGGCGCTTCGCTGCTCACTACCGCACTGATGAAACAACTCAAGGCCCGGCGTATCGTAAGTCGCGCCGTTTCGCCTTTGCAGGAAATAATTTTGGAAGCGATGGGCGTCACTGAAATCATTCACCCCGAAGCGGAAATGGCAGAAAAATTTGCCAAAAAACTGCAATTCGTCGGAGTGTACGATTCCTTTCAACTTACCAAAAATTATAACCTGGTGGAAATACAAGTGCCGTCTGATTTTGTGGGTAAAACGGTAGGTGAAATTCCATTCGCCGAAACATATAAAGTGGCCGTGCTCGCCACCGTGCAGCAACGCGAAACGGACAACCTGCTCGGCAAACGCAAAAAAATACTGGAAATCAACCAGATAGCCACGCCCGACACCCGCCTGGAGGAAGGTGATTTGATGGTTTTGTTCGGACACGTGAAGGATATTCAAAAACTACTGGAAAATTAAAACGGGCTTATGGAATTTATCATTCGCCCCGCCCATATCGGAGAGCTTGACGACATAATCGCCCTGGCAGCCGATGCTCCCGAAATCGCCGATTTTGAAAATGAGGCTTATAATTTTTTTAGCAAAGAGCGGCTGGAAATCATGTGCACATCGCCCGATGTGGCATTTTTGGTAGCGGCAGACGGGAATAAAATTGCAGGCTTTTGTATCGTTCTTTTTCATCGCGCTGCAGGTATGGGCTACCTCGTTGACATGGTTGTCAGAGACGGATTTAGAAAAACGGGTATCGGCCGGCAATTTTTAAAACAAGCCGTCGCGTTTTTGCAAAAGCAAGGGGCTGATGAAATCTGGGCTATCGTACACGAAGAAAACAAACCCGCGCTTGATTTATTTGAAAAAGAAAATTTTCAAACCGGAAGGAAATTTTTCTTCGTGGGCAAATCCTGGTGATTTCACTGGATAAAATGCTGATTGCGACTTTGCTCAATTTTATACTGCATCAGTTGCCGCATCATCTCCGCGCGTTGTATCGCTTCCGTTGCTTTTTCGCCGGTAAAATGGTTTTCCAAAGTCTCGCGCCAAAGTTGTATCCAGCGGTCAAAATGCTGGGCGGTGAGTTTTTCTTTTTGATCCAGCGCAATGTGTTTGAGCATCGGATTGCCTTTGTAAAGCATATTGCCAAGCAGCATCGTTTCCCAAAAATCGTACATAACCGGCATGTGGCTATCCCAATCCAATTTTGCGACCTCGGTAAAAATGTAGCCAATCACCTCGTCATCCAATACTTTTTTATAAAAAGTATCCACCAAAAATTCTATATCCTCCCGCGACCGGATTTCTCTCATTTTTTAAAAAACTTCAAAACATGAACGAAACGGCAAAAGCCAATACTGCCGCAATGAGTCCGTACATAAAAACAGCATAACAATAACTCAGATAGCGGTATTTTTTTGCCAGCACGATGCCAAGAAAATAAAGGTCTTTGGTCATCGTGGTGTATAAAAAATCAGAGTCTTTTATCATTTCTTTCATGCCCCAGTCGTACTCCTCCAGGGGCATTTTGTAAAAATTGCCAAAAAAAAGCAGGTTGGCTTTCCTGTTCATGATATCCTCGCGCGTCACCCTGCCTTCGGTCACTTTCGGACGAGTAGAGAGCGTTGCAAATACCATAGCGACCAGACATACCAAAACCAAAATGGCTGTAGGCAGAATGAGCCTCGGATTTGTGCCGAAAGTAGGTACCAGCGTGGACACAATGATGGAAATAATTATGGCATTGATGCTGAGCATAATATTAGCCTTATTGTCGGCGATGGCGCTCAGGTTTACGTGCGTGCGATAGGCTGTCCGGTACATGGTTTCCACGCCTCTGCCCAGGCGCAGTTCCTTGATTTCTAATTCATTGGTTTTCAGTTTTTTGGAAAATTTTTCCAATTTTTTACGCCTGTCCCAATCCGTGTTGACAAGTTTTTCCTCCGAGTTGAGTTCGGCAGGATTAAGTCTCAGTTTCTGTTTGACTAATTGGCGAATGTGCTTGTGCTTTCGTTTGTCATAAAGTTCCTGTGCAAAAGTGGTGTGGTAGCGGTGATTGGTCATAAAGTTAATTTCAAAATCCACCCACTCCTGCTCAGACATAACGGTATTCCGGGTCATCAAAAACTCCTGTCGTATGCATCCGCAGCGATCCCAGTAATTTTTTTTACCCAAATGACTCATATCCGCGTCGCAAATAATTTCTTCCAACAGGCTGGCGGGTTGTTGGGGCAATTTAGTAGCCATGATGAGTCCGGCTATCACTGCCAAATCACTATCGGAAAATTGATGCTGTTTTAAAAAGTCCGCCGCCAGTTTGCAGCCTCGCTGTTCGTGTCCTTCCGGCCCTTCATTGTAGCCCGTGTCGTGAAACCAGGCTGCCAGCGCCAATATTTCCAGTTCTTTTTCCGAAAGTTCGTAACCCTCCGCTATTTCCAGCGAAGAGGCCACAACTTCCCGCGTATGATTGATGTCGTGAAAAACAAACTCCGCCCCGATATTTTTTCTAAAAAAATCGCTGACAAAATTTTCGGTAAGTTTTAAAATGGGCTGCTGAGACTCCATAGAAAAGTAATGTGGTTTCAGCAGGCAAAATAGGGAAAAAATGAAAAGATTACGCGCTCATGCACAAAACTAACGCGCATCAGCGGCCCGAAGAGTCGCTGATGCGGGGATAGCGCCGGCGGGCAAGATTGCCGATTGCTCCAACTCATCGTAAAAAGAGTCGAGGTAGCCGGACAAGCGTCTTTTCGTCTTTTTAGAAAGCATTTTGTCCTCTTTCAAAAGCTGGAAAAAGTAATCTTTATTTTCAAGAAAATGGCTTTTCAGAAGGGCTGTCTCTGCCTCCGACACCGGTGCGCCGAGGTTGACGTTTTCGCGTGCTTCTTTTAACCAGGAAGTCGAATAACCTTTGATATACGAGGGGTGTACGAAGCCCGAAAAATCAAAATCATAAGGCACCATTTTAAAAGCGCCGCCCTGCAAAGGCTGTATGATTTTCATATTGCGCAGCATCGTCGCGTCAAAATCCGGGTTGCCGATCATGTAATTGAATAAAGTGACCAGCGCGCTTTGGTAGCTGTCAAAATTTTCGGCCGGCGTATTAAAACACTCGCAAACCGAGCCGCCGAGGCGATGCGCCAATTCTTCGTCGTCTTCGATGAGCAATGCCAGTCTCGTTTCGGGAGCGCGTTGTCCCGATTTGTCCACATAAGTCACCTTGAGCAATTGCACTCTGAAGCTGGCGCCCGTCAGGCGATTAAACATTTTATAAGCAAGGTATTCTCTGAGCAAGGCTTCGTCGTCGTCATTCACTTCGTCTTTGCAATGCGTAACCAATTTGAGATTGTTGAAAGTATCCAAATCCATTTGTGCGAGATCTTTCTTTCTGAATTTGAGTTTGAGGGGCGGGAAGTCGCACACTTTTCTTCTGAACTTGCCGCGCGGTTTGAGCTTTACCGGCATTTCGACGGGCGTCGCGCCATCGCGATTGATCCTGAGTTCGCCCTCCAGATAATCGTCTATTTTGTTTTTATTGACAATGATCTCTTGAAAATCAGCTACGATTGTGACCGGAAGCGGCCCCTCGTTTTCCAGAAAAGTGAAAATGGATTTTTTCGAAACCGGCAATGCTGCACTTTGGCTGTACAAAGCGCTGAAAAATGTTCCGATTAATAGGATGGTGGAAAAAAATAACCGTTTCATGAAAATGTAGGATTCAGGTAGTTTTTAAAACGCGGTACAAAAATCTCTGCTCGGCTTCTGGTTTTATTTTTTGTTGGATGGAGGGTAGAAAAAATCGGATGAACATGCAGACTTTTCATGTGAAGGTTCTTTGACTGATTCCAACTCCCCAAAAACGCAAAATTTAAAATTTAGTTTTGTCAGGCTTTTTATTTTTTAAAATAATCAGAATTATTACAAAAAATAATGCCGATTATTTTAATCATATTTTGAAAGCCTCGTAAAAGGTAATTTTATTTTTACTGTTCTAACGGTAATTTATTTTTGAAAAAAACCGCCCGACTGAAACGCCGTTTTCCGATTTTTATAAAAACCGGAAGTTTCTTTTCAATTTTGCCGGCTAATTTTTTCGGATCATGTCGAGGATAGTCAGGTTGATTTCCGTTTCATTACTTTTGAGCGCCTGCTCGGT
>CALMIT010000278.1 GCA_937864255.1 uncultured Saprospiraceae bacterium | reverse complement strand
AAATTTTACGCTGTGGCAAATGTGAGGGTTTTTTGCCCATAACCGCAATACCCTAAAGGTATTATTTTTCATTTTTTTTAACAAAAACAAAAAAAGTCCTCATGAAAGGACTTTGCTAAGGGAGACCGATGGGGGTCGAACCCACGACCTTCGGAACCACAATCCGACGCTCTAACCGACTGAGCTACGATCTCCATGATTTTCAGAAACGGGCGCAAAGATAAATGAAGTTTCTTTTTTCTAAAATTTTATATTCACTTTTAAAATTGCTCATTTCATTTTTAGCCGGTAAAAGGCGACATACAACCGGCTGGCATTTCTAAAATCTTTTTAAGGCTTCAAAAGTTATTTTTACAGTTTGTTTTTAACTAACGGGGACAGATTTCCCACAACACAGCCAATTTTCGAAAATCATGAGCCACCAGACATTTGAAATAAAAGTAGAAGGCATGACTTGTGTCAATTGTGCCGCAAGCGTTTCAAAATTTTTGGAAAGAAAAGGATTACAAAATGTGCAGGTAGATTTTGCCAGCGGAGAAGTCAGGTTTGAAAATGGAGCCGGGGGCTTTGATTTGGAAGAAATAAAATCAGGTATTAGCCGGCTTGGTTATGCCGTCAGAGGCGAAAAAAAAGAAAATTTCTGGTCGCTGGAAAAAAAACTTGTGATCGCTGCCCTGTTTACTGTTCCGCTTTTTCTTCTACACGCTTTTCATTCGTTTGGTATAGAAAGCAGTTTTCTTCACAATCACTGGTTCCAGCTTTTGCTTTGCCTCCCGGTTTTTCTCATCGGAGTCGCTCATTTTGGAAAAAGCGCCCTGGCTTCTGTAAAGAATGGTTCACCTAATATGGATGTGCTGATCTTTACAGGCAGCACCGCCGCATTCGTGTATAGTCTTATAGGTACTATTGAAAAAAACTCAGATTATATCTTTTATGAAACCGCCGCGATGATTATCACTTTGGTGCTTCTTGGAAATTGGCTTGAAAAAAGAGCGGTGAAGCAAACTACCTCCGCTATCGAAGATTTGTCCAGCTTAAAACCGGAAACCGCTAAAAAGATCATGCCCTCAGGCACGGTCGTCAGCATCATGCAGGAAGACATTCAAAAAGATGACGTATTACAGGTGAATGCCGGAGACCAAATACCTACCGACGGTATCATTACAGAAACAGCAAGTTTTGTCCGGATTGATGAATCCATGTTTACCGGGGAAAGTATTCCTGTTGAAAAATCGGCCGGTGAGCAAGTTTTGGGAGGCTCGGTTTTGATCAATGGAAATTTGCAAATGAAAGCCACGACAAACCCTAAAAAGACGCTGCTGAATAAAATAATTGAATTAATTAAAAATGCTCAACATGAAAAAAGCGAATCGCAAATATTAGCCGATAAAATAAGTGCAATATTTGTACCTGCTGTTTTATTAATTTCTATTTTAACTTTTATTGTTTCAACTATTTTTTTTGATGTAACTATTACAAAAGCGTTAATGAATTCTATTGCCGTTTTGGTTATATCCTGCCCCTGTGCCATGGGACTCGCAACGCCAACCGCCGTAATGGTGGGCGTGGGGAGAATGGCAAAAAATGGAATCCTGGTGAAAGGAGGAAAAACACTCGAAACTTTTGCCGGAATTAAAAATTTTGTATTCGACAAAACTGGCACGATTACCACAGGACGCTTTAAAATAAAGTACTTTGAAGTTTTTGGCGATCGTAGCGAGGATGAATTAAAAAACATGATCATCGCGATGGAAAGTCGTTCCTCGCATCCTATTGCCGAATCTATTGTGAAAGAATTTTCTCAAAACCACACGCCTGAAATTTTTCCCTTCTCTGAAATAAATGAACAAAAAGGGATGGGGATAAATGCGAAAGATAATTCAGGAAATTATTATGAATTAGGTTTTAATTATAATCAGCAAAGCCAGAAATCTGAAATAAAAGAAATTGATTTTTTAATTAATAAAAAATTAGCTGCAACAATAGGAATTCAAGATGAATTAAAAACAAACTCTAAAGAGATTATTCAATATCTTAAAAGTAAAAACAGGCAGATTTTTTTGTTAAGTGGCGATAATATTTCGAATACAAAAAAAATTGCCGGCGAGGTAGGGATAGAAAAATATTTTGCAGAAAAGTTACCCGATGAAAAACTGAATCTTATTGAAAAATTTTCTCAGGAAGCACCAACGGCAATGGTGGGCGACGGCATAAATGACGCACCCGCTCTCGCAAAAGCAACCATCGGCGTATCGCTGAGTGATGCTTCTAAAATTGCAATCAAATCGGCACAAATTGTTTTATTGAACGGAAGACTGGACAGCCTGATTCAAGCCCACCAAATCAGCACGGAAACGCTGCGCACCATCCGGCAAAATCTCTTCTGGGCATTTTCATACAATATTGTAGCCATCCCGATCGCAGCGCTCGGATTTTTGAATCCGATGTGGGGCGCACTTTTTATGGCTTTTTCTGATGTGGTGGTGATTGGCAATTCGCTCAGGCTGCGTACCAAAAAGCTGGGGAAATAAAAAAACCCGCGGTTGTTACCGCGGGTGGAAAAAAACGAATCTTACAATTCTTTAACCAAAACTTACACATTATACTTTATTTCAATAAGTGTGCCAAAAATTAGAAATATCTTTAATTTATAAAAATCCTGCTGTCAAAATTATTGATAATCTGTTTTTTACGCGCCAGGTCAGCCATAAACTCCACTGCCGCCCTCCCCTTCTCACCCAAATCAAGCGTAAAAGCATTCACATAAAGTGAAATGTGCTGGTTCATGACGGACTCTTCCATTTCCTGCGCATGAAATTTGACAAACTCTTTCGAGTCTCTCGGATGTTCAAAAGCGTATTGGACGCTTTCGCGCATTATCCTGTCCAGTTCCAATTTTTCAGGCAGAGATAAATCTGACTGCACGGCGATGCCGCCAAGCGGGATGGGCAGCTTTGTCTCAGTCTCCCAGTATTCGCCCAAATCCATAATTTTAATCAGCCCTTTTTGCTGGTAAGTAAACCTGTTTTCGTGAATGATGACGCCGGCATCTACCTCGCCGTCCAAAATGGCCGTTTCAATTTCCGAAAAAACTTTTTCCGTTTTTTTGCGCACCTGCGGATAAGCGAACGACAAAAGAAAATTGGCTGTAGTCAGCGCGCCCGGAATAGCTATCGAAGCGTTTACAATTTGTTCCTGTGAAAGCGGCGAAAGCGCAATTAGCAAAGGACCGCAGTTGTTGCCCAAAGCGCTGCCCGCGTTGAGTAGTTCATATTTGCCGAGCAAGTGCAGAAAAGCGTGATAGCTGAGTTTGGTCATTTCCAACTGTCCCTCGAAAGCCATTTTGTTTAATTTTTCAACATCGGCGATCACCGGCTCAAATTCAAAATTCCCTGTATCAATTTTTTGATGCACCAGCGCGTCGAAAATGAACGTATCGTTGGGACAAGACGAAAATCCGAGTTTGATTTTTCTTTTCATTTTTTCAAAATAGCAACGCGGCTAATTTTTAAAATAAAATCGAATTGATACGCGAATGTTTTCAAGATTTTTCAACTTCGCGGCAAGATGGCTCAATTATTTTTATGAATCAGAATATCCAGGTTTTATTTGAAGACAATCATTTGCTCGCCGTAAACAAGCCGGCCGGCTGGCTGGTTCAGGGCGACGCGACCGGCGACCAGACGCTGGCTGATTGGGCGAAAGCCTACATTAAAACGCGCTACAATAAACCCGGCGATGTGTTTTTGGGTATTATTCACCGGCTCGACCGACCCCTAAGCGGCGTGCTGGTGTTTCGGCCAATCAACAAAACGCTGGAGCGGATTAACCAGCTTTTCAGAGACCGGCTGGTGGAAAAAACTTACTGGGCTATCACCGAC
>CALMIT010000277.1 GCA_937864255.1 uncultured Saprospiraceae bacterium | reverse complement strand
TATCAGCAAGGAAAAAGGCGCGAAAATGATGCAGGAAGAATTTGGAGAAGAATTTTTAAAACTGGATATGCCCAATCCGCTTTACGATATTGTTTCTTTCAACGTGCCGGCACGCTTCATGACCACCGACAGCCTCCAAAATTTGCGGTCAAATCTGAAAGAAAACCTGATCGTGAGCGATGTCTTTTATCAGCAAAACATCGCTGACCTGATTGCCGGTAATATCAAAAAAATCGGACTGCTCGCCCTGGGTTTGGGAATCTTTTTACTCGCTGTTTCCGTACTACTCATCCATAACACCATCCGGCTCGCGCTATATTCCAATCGTTTTTTGATAAAAAATATGGAACTGGTGGGCGCTTCCTGGGAATTCATCAGCAAACCCTACATTTTCCGCAGCGCATTGCACGGATTTTTGAGCGGGCTGATTGCTATGTTGGTACTTGCCGGCGTTTGGTGGCTCATCCAGACCGAGTTGAAAATGGAAAACAGCATGTCAAATCCCGTGGGCTTTTTAATTATCGCCGTTTCACTCGTTTGCCTCGGCGTTTTTATTTCTACCTTGAGCACTTTTTATGTTGTCAAAAAATATTTGAAAATGAGGGTGGATGAAATGTACTGAATCCACAAGTGATACAACCCTGAAAGGAAAATATACATCTTGAAGAAAAATTTATAAAAATGAGTAAATCCAAACCTGCGAAAAAAGTAGTGGTAACCACCCAAAAAACTACGCCCACCGAAAGCAAATTCAGAAATCCTTTCGCCGGACAAAGCAGTTCGGGTAATGATGATTTGATTTTCAGCAATTCAAATTTTTTGTGGATGGGCATCGGTTTCCTGCTGGTGATATCGGGCATCCTGCTCATGACAGGCGGCAAAATGACCGACCCGAACGTGTGGGATGAAAATGTTATTTACAGCACCCGGCGTACTGTTTTGGCGCCCATCGTCATTTTGGCGGGACTGATCGTGGAGGTTTACGCCATCTTCAAAAAATAGAAAATAGCCTTTATGCAGCCGGTTATCCACGCCATCATCCTCGGCATCATCGTGGTCGCACTCGTAAGCTACCTGATACTCCGC
>CALMIT010000276.1 GCA_937864255.1 uncultured Saprospiraceae bacterium | reverse complement strand
AGTTTGATTCGACGACTCCGCTGACCGAGGGCTATCAGATTTTGCCGCGATATGTTGAAGATATTGAAATAATTAGTTCCGTGACCACTCCCGAATGGGCGCTCGGCATTCGCAGCTACCCGAATCCGGCGACGGAATTTTTGCAAATCGAATTGGGCAATTACGAAGGCGTCGTGCGAATTGTGGACGCACGCGGAGCAATTATCAGAACGTTGCCCGCTCAGCGCGGTCAGATTAATTTGAACCTGGACGGGTTTTCTGCGGGTTTGTATTTTATACAGTTTGAAAAAGAGGGACAGATGTGGCAAAATAATTTTGTCAAAAAATAATTTATAGCCGCCATTTAAGGCTGTCGTTTTTTATGAAAAAAGCGCATATCGGAATTGCATTGAGCGGGGGAGGCGCGCGAGGTATCGCTCACATCGGCGTACTCAAAGCATTGAAAGAGCACGACTTGTATCCCCGGATTGCTTCGGGAGCGAGCGCGGGCGCCATCATCGGCGCTATGTTCGCAGCCGATAAATCCATCGAAGAAATGCTGGATTTTGTAAAAAACGGCAGCCTTAAAAAAGTTTTCAAACTCGGACTTCCCTTCGACGGTCTTGCGAGTCTTGAAAATTTTAAAAAACATCTCGGCGCTTTTGTGGGCATCGAAACTTTTGAAGAACTAAAATTCCCGCTCTTTATTTCCGCCTCCAACCTGCTTACCGGCGAACCGGAAATTTTTTCTTCCGGGCCGCTTTTGGATGTCATCATGGCTTCCTCCTCAGTACCGCTGATTTTTAAACCTGTGGAAATAGACGGGCAACTTTATGTGGACGGCGGGGTGGTACTCAATATGCCGGTAGCGCCCATTGTGCCTTACTGCGATTTTATCATCGGCAGTAATGTGCGTCCGCGCGTGCCGATTTCCAAAAGCGAAGTGCAATCAGTTTTTGGTATTGCCGAGCGCATTTTTGACCTGTCGCTTCAGGGAAATATAAAACCCAGCGAGGTTTTGTGCGACGTGGTCATCGCACCGCCCGAACTGCATCAATACGCACTTTTCAATATCGGCAAATGGCAGGAAATTTTTGAAATAGGTTACAAAGCCGGGCTGGAAGTCATTCCTGAAATTCAGGCAAAAATCCGTGAGTTGGGAACCGGTTGAATTGCGCACTATTTTTCCCTTTAGGGTTTCTGGTAAAATTGATTTCTTTGTGCTCTTTTTTCAAAAAACTATTTTTCAGAGATGAAAAACCTCAGTGTTTTTAAGTTCGGAGGCGCTTCCGTGAAAAATGCGGACGGCGTAAAAAATGTAGCCTCCATTTTGCAAAATTATTTAAACCAGCCGCTTGTAATTGTTATTTCGGCGATGGGCAAGACCACCGATGCGCTGGAAAAAGTAGTACAGGCTCACGCTCAAAAAAAAGGCAACGCGCTCGAACTGCTCAACGAAGTGAAAAACAATCATTACCAACTTTGCGATGCTTTGTTTGGCGACAGAAACGACCCGGTTTTTGACGCAGTAAATGACACTTTCGTGGAAGTCGAATGGGTGCTTGATGAGGAGCCGCATCAAAATTATGACTTCATGTATGATCAGGTGGTGTCTGTGGGCGAGTTGGTTTCTACAAAAATAGTAGCCGCTTATTTAAATAAAGTTGGTCTGCCCACACACTGGTTGGACGCCCGGGATATTATTCGCACA
>CALMIT010000275.1 GCA_937864255.1 uncultured Saprospiraceae bacterium | reverse complement strand
GTGTCACAAAACGGCGAGGTTTGTTTGTCCGGTTTGGAAATTGGCAACTACCAGGTGCGTGTGATTGACGCTTCAGGTTGCGAATACCTCCGCACATTCGAGTTGGTATCGGCTAATCAGCCCGTCATCGCACAAAGTGATTTGAAAATTGACAATCTGCGTTGTCCGGGCGATGGCCCGACGGGCGCGATTCGTTCGAATACAAATGATGTATTTGATGTTTTCGACGCGCAGGGACAACTCATCGCCAGCACGCCGGTGCTGAATTTGCCGGCAGGCAATTACAGCGTTTCTATAATTCAGAATGGTTGTGAAGCTACTTTGCCTGTGGTGGTCGGCGCGCCGGCGCCCTGGCAGGTGGAAGTTGAATCCACGCCGGAGACTTGCGAAACCAACGACGGTACGATCAACCTGCTGGTGCAGGGAGCAAACGGCAGCTATAATTTTGACTGGGCTGACGGCATCAACAACATCGGAAGCCAGGCTACCGAATTGAATTCTATGGGCAGCTATGCGGTTACGATTTCCGATTCAAAAGGATGCCAGTATGCACTCACAGATTTGCGCATCGGTTATGATTGTCCTGATTGTGCGCCGGTGTTTGCGCTGGATAGCTATCAGGCAGAAATTACCGAAGACGATCGCACGGTTTGTCTGCCGTTGCTGGATACAGACCTTTCACAAAAATTGCTTTTCCTGGATAATCAGCCTTATTTGGGCAATACGGAGTTTTGTGTTGCCTCGCGGGTGTTTTATGATTTCAATACTTTGATGAATATCGGCAGCGGGCCATATCGCATTGTGTCCTGGACTCATGGCAACGGCGTTTTGGCAGATTTTGTTTTCAGCGACATAAGCGAACTCGTGGACAGAATGAACGCCGAAGATCCTTTTGGCAACTGGGCGTTTAATCCGACAGATGCCAGCGTGGTAGGCGGCACGGGCAATTCAAATTACAGCCCGATCCGTGTGATGCACATAGGCAGCAATACTACTTTGAATTTGGGTGTCAGCAATATTCTGCTTGATCGCCAGAGCATAGTGGTTTCCAGCGCGGGATTGCATTCGCTGGTGGTACTTTTTGACAACGGCAGATGCCCCGATACGCTCTTGCTCAATATTGTTTTGATAGACGAGCCGGATGGACCGGATACGCTCCGTGACGTGCGTCATGTAGAAACGCTGGTGAACACGCCGATTTACAACATGATGGTGGTCGGTAGCGGTGAGACGCTGACTATCTGTAGTCCGGCACAAAACGGTCTGGTGGAAATATTCAACAACGCAGTCAATTACACGCCGAATACTGATTTTATCGGTATAGACAGTTTCTGTATCGAGCTTTGCGACGCAGTGGGTAATTGCGCCATTATCACGGTGTACGTTGACGTGTTTGACCGCCAGTTGAAAGTTTACAATGGTCTGAGTCCGAATGACGACGGCTCGAATGATGTTTTATACGTTGAAAATATCGAATGCTTCCCCGGCAACAAGATTATTATTTTCAATCGCTGGGGCAACAAAGTTTTCGAGAAAGAAGGATACCGCAACAATTGGGACGGACATTACCAGGGAAGAATGCTTCCCGACGGCACATATTTCTATCTTTTGGAAGATGGAAAAGGAAAGACATACACCGGCTACCTGCAAATTTTGCGCTGATAGCCTGAAAGATATTTACGACTAAATTTTTTGGGGAAACAAACTGTTTGGTTTTGTCTAAGGGGATTGTAGGGGTGCTTGCACCTTTTACAGTCCCTTTGTTTTTTACGCGTTTTTTGAAGACTACAAAGTAATGCCGCCGTCCACGCTCAGCACCGCGCCGTTGATAAAACCGGCTTCCTCCGAGCACAAATAAGCGTAGGCTGCTGCGATTTCTTCCGGCGTGCCCAGCCGGGGCACCGGCGTTTTTTCTTTGAGCATCGTCAGCACTTTTTCGGGAATGGTAGCCATCATTTCGGTCATGATAAATCCGGGCGCCACAGCATTGGCGGTGATGCCTTTCCGACCAAACTCGCGCGCCCACACTTTGGTCATGCCGATCAAGCCGGCTTTGGTGGCGGCATAATTGGTTTGCCCGAAATTGCCGTACAAACCGACCACAGAAGCCGCCGACACGATCCTGCCCCAGCCGTTTTCTTCCAAAAACGGATAAACAGCTTTGGTGCAATTAAATACGCCGGTGAGATTCACATCTATCACTTGCTGCCAGGTTTCGGGTGTCATTTTTTTCAAAGTCGCGTCGCGGGTGATGCCGGCA